>JAJZSM010000028.1 GCA_021849765.1 Actinomycetes bacterium
GACGCTCGAGCGTCACGCCCGGTGACACCTCGAGTTGCACGTCGGCGGGTCGCTGGGCCCGATGCCACGTCGCGACGGACTCGGCGGCGCTGAGGATCGCAGCCGTGGGCACATCGCCGTAGGCCCGCGCACGCTGGGGCTCGGCGTCCTTCGTGCCGTCGAGGCGAGTGGACCATTCGACGAGCGCCGCGTCACCGCGCTCGCGCACGTCCGTGACGATCTGTTCGATGGTGAACTGCTCCTTGGTCACGACGGGACGACTCACGGGACCATCCGTTCCACGGGAAGCGTGAGAATCGAACTCGCGCCGCAGGCCTCCAGTTTCGGCAGTAACGACCAGATGTCCGCCGCCGGCACGAGCGCGTGCACGGCGACGACACCGGGGGTCGCGAGGTCCATGACCGTGGGCGATCCCTGGGTTGGCAGCAGCGCGGTCAGCTCATCGAGACGGTCCTTTTTCACGTTGCAGAGCAGGTAGCGATTGGCCCGGGCATTCGTGACGCTGCCGAGCACCATCGTGAGGACGTTACGCGCCTCGAGGTCCGCCGAGCCCCGTCGCCCAATCAACACAGCCTCGGACTCAAAGAGCGTGCCGATCGAGCGCAGGCCGTTGGTGCGCAACGTGCTGCCCGTCGAGACGAGGTCGACGATGGCGTCAGCGAGCCCGAGGCGCGGCGAGATCTCCACCGCGCCCCCGACGCGCACGAGGTCAGCGTCAATGCCCCGCTCGGCGAGGATCGACGACGTGATGCGCGGGTGTGAGGTCGCGATCCGTCGGCCCTTCAGGTCTTCGATGCCGACGGCGTCATCCTCAAGGGGCACGGCCGCCTGGAGCGAGCACTTGCCAAAACCCAGCCGTAACAGGACCTCCACATTGCACTGACGCTCGTCGATGAGGTCCAGTCCCGTGATCCCGCAGTCCACGACGCCGTCTTGGACGTACTCGGGCACGTCGTCGGCGCGAACGAACAGGAGGTCGATGTCGGCGTTGCGACAGTGGGACTGTAGGACGCGCTCGCCCGGCTCCTGAGGGTCGACGCCGCTCGCCTCGAGCAGGGTCCAGGACGGCTCGCGCAGACGGCCCTTACTCGGCAGCGCCAGGGTGAGTCGGCGGTTCATCGGCGGCCCCGTCCCAGCACCACGGGGTAGCCGCCCTCGCCGTACCGTAACCAGTGCGCGACTCGGGTCACCGTCGCGGTCGACGCGCCGGTTCGCCGCGACACCTCGTGGTACGCCAACCCCTCGTCCACCAGCTTGGCCACCTGGAGCCGCTGGCCCATCGCGTCAAGCTCATTAGTCGTGCAGAGATCGCGCAGGAACGCCGCGACCGTGTCGGGTTCGCGCAGGTGCACGAATGCGTCGACCAACTCATCGAAGCGACGCGCCGTCTCCTCGTGCGCCTCGGCCGGAACCACCTTGCCACTAGTCATATCATCATGCTAGCCTGCTACAACATTACTATGCAACTCATCCCCGCCGTCGACCTCCTTGGTGACTTCGCCGTACGCCTGGACCAGGGCGACTATGACCGCGTGCTCTTCTCCCACCCGCTGGAGGACTTCGTGGCGCGCGTCGTCGCGACAGAACCGCCGATGATCCACGTCGTCGACCTCGATGGCGCTCGAACGGGGATCGCCCGACTCGACCTGCTGCGCCGGTGCATCGCACTGGCCGAACCGGTCCCCGTGCAGGTCTCGGGGGGGCTGCGCTCGATCGACGCCGCGCGCGAGGCCCTCGACGTCGGTGCCGCGCGGGTCATCGTCGGCTCGGCGGCGTGGGCGACGCCCGATGCTCTCGGTCGCTTCGCCGACGCGCTCGGGGACCGGCTCGTCGTGGCCCTGGACGTGCGCGACGCGCGCATCTCGGTGCGCGGGTGGCTCGCCGACGGTGGTCTCGGGGTCGACGAGGCGCTCGAGCGGTGCGTCGACGAAGGGGTCACACGCGTGCACGTCACGGCTATTGACCGCGACGGCACGATGCGCGGACCCGACCTCGGGCTCTACGCACGCGCGTGCGCGAGCGACCTTGCCGTGGTCGCGGCGGGGGGCGTTCGCGACGACGATGACGTGGCCGCGCTCGCCGACGTCGGGTGCGAAGCGGCCATCATGGGCGTGGGCTATCTCACTCGAATTGGCCTCGCTCTTCCCGAGTAACGGTGGCGACGTATCATGTCATTTGATACCTCGTTTTGCCTCTAGTTCAGGCTATTTCGGCTTTCCCTATGGAAGGTATTTGATTAGCCTCTAATGACTTTTTCCCCTACTGATCGGTTCGAAATAGCCGTGAGAATGGTCGTGTACCACAACTGAAGGGGTAGAAGATGAAACGTAAGACATTAGACCTGTTACTGACCTTGGTGGGCGCGTTGCTCACGGTCGTGCTCTTGGTGTCAGGTGGACTGCTGATGTGGGGCTACAGCTTCGCGAACTCGACCGTCCACAGCCAACTCGCCGCCCAGAAGATCTACTTTCCGGCGAAGAACTCACCCGAGCTCCAGAACCCATTGATTAAGCCCTACCTGACCCCCTACGCCGGCCAGCAGTTGCTCAATGGTCGTGAGGCCGAAGTGTGGGCCGACCACTTCATCGCTGTACACCTCCAGGAAATCACTGGCGGCAAGACCTACGCGCAGTTGAGTTCCGAGTCGCTCGCCGACCCGTCCAACACCGCACTCGCCAAGACCGTCCAGACCGTTTTCCAGGGTCAGACCTTGCGTGGGACCCTACTCACGGCCTACGCCTTCTGGATGTTCGGCGTCATCGCCCTCTGGTCGGCGATCGCCATGTTCATACTCGCCATCTTGATGTTGGTTCTCACCATCTTGGGCTGGCGTCACTATCGCGTCATCGACCCTGCGGTTGAGATTTAGCGACCCTCTGGACCACGTCGCGAACCGAGGCCCCTTCATCGCGGCGTGGTCCGGTTCAACGCGGCCCCCAGTGACGTTCCTCCCAACGCCACTGGGGGCGAAGGGGCATTTTGGGGCGTAGGGTTGGCCCGGGAGGCGACATGGGCGACACCGCGGACCACGTACCTGGGTTGAAACCCGAAGTCCTCCCGTCGCACCAGGCGTTGGTCGGGGCCCTCGAAGTCCGCCGCGCTCTGCCCCAGCGGACGCACCGCACCGTGGGTGCGTGGTGTTTCGCTGACCACATGGGCCCCGCCGTCGTGACCGAGGAACGGGGCCTCGATATCGGTCCCCACCCGCACACGGGACTCGCGACGGTGACCTGGCTCATCGAGGGCGAGGCCCTTCACCGCGACAGCCTGGGTACCGAACAGTTGATCCGGCCGGGACAGTTGAACCTCATGAGTGCCGGCTTCGGCGTCGCGCACGCCGAGGAGCCGACCGGCGCCTACCGCGGGACCCTGGAAGGAATTCAACTCTGGATTGCCCAGCCCGACGAGACCCGTCACCTACCCAGCGCCTTCGAGCACTACGACGAGCTACCGCGCCTGCAGATCGGCTCGTGTAACGCGACCGTACTCGTCGGCGACGCACTCGGCGCGACCAGCCCCGCGAGCCACGACACCGCGCTCGTCGGTCTCGACCTCGATCTGCACGGCTCGACCGAACTACCCCTCGTTACCAGCTACGAGTACGGGGTCGTGGTCCTGCGAGGCGCCGTCTCGATCGGTGGCACGGTGATTGAACCCGGCTCGCTCGCCTACTTCGCGCCCGGCGCCGACGAGTGGCGCCTCGACGTGCGCGAACCGGCCCGCGTAATCGTGCTCGGCGGCGTGCCCTTCCGCGAACCGATCATGATGTGGTGGAATTTCGTCGCGCGCACCCGTGAGGAGTTGACCGTCGCCTATCTCGCCTGGGTCGATCGTGCCGAGCGCTTCGGATCCGTCAGGAGCGCCCTCGCCCCGATCGACGCGCCCGTCCCCTTCTGGTTGCACGGCGAGCGCACGCGGACCTAGGGAGCCCGCTTCCCGCGACGCATTCGAACGACTCGATCGTGAAGGACCGTTGGACCCAGCTTCGCCGAGGTTGCCGTCGGCCTCGCGCGCCCGCAGCCAACGCCGCTCAACGTATCCACCATTCGTCGAATTGATACCACCGGGACTTTGTAATTTTTCCCCCTATTGATGACATAGTTTGTGATTCTTTGCACAAAGTGACTCCTCGGTGTTATGCCTGGGTCCGAGCGGGAACCGCGCGGGACCCGCGAGACGAAGTAGCCAATCGAAGGAGTCGACATGACGATCACCCTGGAAGAACTGCGAGACGTGACCGTGGCCGCGGTCGTCGACGCCCGTGGGACGTCCTGCCCGGGGCCGATCCTGGCCGCGAAGAAGGGTATTCCTGGCGTCGCCAGTGGTGCGGTCATGGAGGTCATGGCGACGGACTCGGGCACGTTGAAGGACCTGCCGGCCTGGTGCAAGAAGATGGGTCACGAGTTCCTCGGCGTCATCGAGGAGCCCGGCTACCTGCGGCTATTCCTGCGCAAGGTCTGACATGGCCGACGCCGACGACGGTGGGCCGAGCGGGCCCCGGATCCTCGTCTTTTCCACCAACAACATCTCAGACCCCGGTATCGACCTCGCGGGCAGCCGCCACCTCCACTACCCCTCGACGGTCTTCACGGTCACGGTCCCCTGTTCGAGCGCGATCAAGCCGACCTGGATTCTGCACGCTTTCGAGAGCGGCTTCGACGGCGTCTTCATCGGCGCCGACGGTGACGAGTGCGCCTACCTGGCCGACTGCAACGCTCGGACCGCCCGGATCGCCGCGCGCGCCCAGGGGCTGATGAGCGCAAGCGGCTACGAGCCCCAGCGGGTAATGATGGCGGCCCTCTGCTCGGTGTGCGCCGAGCCATTCGTGAATCACATGCGCGAGTTCACCGAGAAGATGACCGCCCTCGGGCGCGTCAGCGTGCTCGCTTCCTAACCCCAGAAAGGAGAGCCAGTCATGGCTCAAACCGACAAGAAAACAATCATCCTCTTCAGCGGCGACCTGGACAAAGTGCTCGCCGCCTTCGTGATCGCCAACGGCGCTGCCGCCATGGGCGACGACGTGACGATGTTCTTCACCTTCTGGGGCCTCAACGCGCTGCGCCGCGACCACAAGCCGGCCACCCCCGGCAAGACGCCACTACAGCGGATGTTCGCGGCGATGATGCCGCGTGGCCCCGAGAAGCTCACGATGTCCCACATGAACTTCGCCGGTGCCGGTCCCGTGCTCATGAAGCGCATGATGCGCGAGAACCACGTGCTGTCCATCGACGAGATGATTGCCACCGCGAAGGAGCAGGACATCAAGATGATCGCCTGCACCATGTCAATGGACGTCATGGGACTGCGAGCCGATGAACTGATCGACGGCCTCGAGTTCGCCGGTGTCGCCACCTATCTCGGCGAAGCCGACGAGGCCAACGTCAACCTGTTCATCTAGCGCCCGAACGAACGATTACGAGAGGCGGTACGAGTAATGGACTACGACGCACTGGTCGTGGGGGGCGGAATCGGGGGGATGGAGTCGTCACTGAAACTCGGTGACATGGGCTATCGCGTCCTGCTCGTCGAGAAGGAGCCGAGCGTGGGCGGGCGGATGATCCTGCTCTCCAAGGTCTTCCCGACCCTCGACTGCGCGAGCTGCATCTCGGGACCGAAGATGTCCTCGACCATTAACCACCCGAACATCACGACTGCCTCCTCAAGCACGGTGCTCGGCATCCGACGCACCGACGATGGCCGCTTCCTCGCCACGGTGAAGAAGCGCGCCACCTACGTGGACCCGGCCGCCTGCACCGGCTGCCAGGAGTGTGAGCCCGTCTGCACGGTTGCCGTGCCCGACCAGTTCAACGCCGACCTCGTGCCGCGCCGCGCGGCCTACCTCGCGTTCCCCCAGGCCGTCCCGAAGAAGGTGGTCATCGAGCGCGCTGGCACCTCGCCGTGCACCTACACCTGCCCGGCGGGGATCAAGGCCCACGGCTACGTCGCACTCATCCGAAACGGCCGGTACGAGGAGGCGTTCCAGCTCGTGCTCGAAGCGACCCCGCTCGTCGGCACCCTCGGGCGGGCCTGCTACGCGCCCTGTGAGAACGAGTGCACGCGCGACGACCTCGAAGCGCCGATTCCCATCCGTCGCCTCAAGCGCTTCGTCGCCGACCGGCACTACGACACGATGGACGGCCCCGGCGTCGCGGCGCCCGAGCCCAACGGCAAACACGTCGCGGTCGTCGGATCGGGCCCGGCTGGACTCACGGCCGCCTGGCAGCTCGCCCGGCTCGGCTACGGCGTCACACTCTACGAGGCCTCACCCGAACCGGGCGGGTTCTTGCGCTACGCCATCCCGGCCTACCGACTGCCCCAGGACGTGGTCGAGCGCGACATCGCCAACGTCACCGCCCTCGGGGTGACGATTGAGACCGACTCGCCCATCACCGACCTCGAGGCGTTGCACGACGCGGGCTTTGACGCCGTGCTCGTCGCCACCGGCACGCCACGGTCGACCGCGCTCGCGATCCCCGGCGAAGACCTCGAGCACGTGCGCAGCGGCCTCGACTTCCTGCGTGACGTGCGCCTCGGGAACCCGCCCGACTGGACCGGCCGGCGCGTCGTCGTCATCGGGGGCGGGAACGTCGCGATGGACGCCGCGCGTACGGCGAAGCGCCTCGGGGCGCGCCACACGACCGTCGTGTACCGGCGCGGCCCCGATGAGATGCCCGCCATGGCGAGCGAGGTGAACGACGCGAAACGAGAAGGCGTCGCCTTCACGTTCCTCACCGCACCGGTCGAGGTGCTCGGCGACGAGGAAGACCGGGTGACGGGCCTGCGCTGTCAGCGCATGGAACTTGGCGCACCGGACGCGTCGGGTCGACGCCGTCCCGAGCCGGTCGAGGGCAGTGCGTTCGTCATCGAGTGCGACGCGGTGATCGGCGCGATTGGCATGGTTCCCGACACGGGTGACTTCGCCGAGACCCTCACCGTCACCAGTAACCGTCGCATCACGGTCGACTCGCAGACTCGTCAGAGCGAGGTCGCCTACCTGTTCGCCGCCGGGGACGTCGTCAACGGCGCCACGGACATCACCCGTGCGGTCGGCGAGGGACGTCGTGCGGCCCACATGATCGACCGCTACCTCACCGGACGATCCCTCGACGGGTTCGTCGCCCTCGACGACCGCCTAGCGGTCGTGGACAAGACGTCGGTCCGCGCGCGCCAGCAGCGCTACAGCGCCCACGAACCAACCCCGGAGACGATGACGCTTACAGACGCCCCGAGCGACTTCAGCGAGGTCGAACGAGTGTTGAGCGAGGTCGAAGCACTGACCGGCGCGGGTGGGTGCCTCGACTGCGGGGTCTGCTCGGAGTGCGGCGCGTGTATACGCGCCTGTCCCGCCGACGCGATCGACCTCAACGCCAAGGACCAGGTCATCGAGGTCGACGTCGGCGCGGTCGTGGTGTCGACTGGCTACAAGCTCTTCGCCGCGGACCTCAAGCCCGAGTACGGCTGGGGTCGATACCCGAACGTCATCACCGGCATGCAGATGGACCGATTGCTCGCGCCCACGCGTCCCTTCAACACCGTGTTACGACCGAGCGACGGCAAGGTCCCCGAGCGCATCGCCTACGTCTCGTGCACGGGTTCGCGCGACCGGACCGTCGACAACCCCCTCTGCTCCAAGTTGTGCTGTATGTACTCGATTAAGCAGAACCAGCTGATCATGGGCACGTTGCCGCTGGCCGACGTCACGATGCACTACATCGACATCCGCGCGGCCGGCAAGCGCTACGACGAGTTCTACGAGCAGTCCCGCGCCATGGGCGCGTCCTACATCAAGGGGCGCGTCTCCACGATCACCGAGAAGGACAACGGCGACCTCGTGCTGCGCTACGAGGACATCGAGAACGGCGGAGCGATCGTCGAGGCGCAGTACGACCTCGTCGTGCTCGCCGTCGGGGTCCAGCCCAATCGCGAGGTCGAGACCCTCTTCACTGACGAGCACCTCGACCTCAACGAGTACTACTACGTCGACGAGCCCGACGACGACCTCGACCCGGGCCGCACGAACATCCCGGGGGTCTTCGTCGCCGGGGCGGCGGCGGGCGCGAAGGACATCGTCGACTCGATCACCCACGCCGGGGCGGCCGTCTCCCAGGTCGCCGCCTACCTCGAAGGTCGTCGTGCGGGCGACCGGATCGACCAGGAACTAGCCACGATGGAGCTGTCACGATGAGCGAACGACGGATCGGTGTCTACATCTGCCACTGCGGTGGCAACATCTCGGACTACGTCGACGTGGCGGCGGTGCGCGACGCGGTAGCGGACCTGCCCGACGTCGTGCACGCCGAGACCTCGCTCTTCGCGTGCTCCGACGGCACCCAGCAGGACATGATCAAGATGATCAGGGAGCAGAACCTCGACGGACTCGTGGTCGCCTCGTGCTCGCCCAAACTGCACCTGTTCACTTTTCGCGGCGTGTCGCGGCGTGCGGGCCTCAACCCGTTCGAGTACACCCAGGCCAATATCCGCGAGCAGTGCTCGTGGGCCCACACCGACGACCGCGACGGTGCCACGTTAAAGGCCATCGGACTGGTGAAGGGCGCCATCGCCAAGACCCGTGAGTCGAGCGCGCTCGAGCCCATGGCCGTCCAGACCACGCCGGCGTCGCTGGTGGTCGGCGCGGGCATCGCCGGCCTACGCGCCGCGATCGGACTCGCTGACCTCGGTCTGCGGGTCTACCTCCTCGAGCAGTCGGCCACCGTCGGCGGCTGGGTCGGCCAATTCGGCCCGACGTTTCCCAACGACCGCGACGGGCGGGCGATGGTGGCCGACCTGCTCGAGCAACTTGGTTCGCGCCCGACGATAACGCTGCTCACCGACGCCGAGCTGACGGCCAAGTCCGGGAGCTTCGGCAACTACGAGGTGACGATCACCGTCCACGGCGAGCCCGAGTCCACGGTGCTCGCCACCGTGGGTTCAATCATCATCGCGACCGGGTTCGACACCTACGAGCCCGCGATTGGCGAGTACGGCTACGGGATCGACGGCGTCGTCACCCTCGCGCAGTTCAAGGCGCTCGTCGAGTCCTCGCCCGACGGCTTGCGATTCGCCGACCGGCCCGTTCGCACGGTCACCTACGTCTACTGCGTCGGCAACCGCCAGCCGGGTGGCAACGAGTACTGCTCCAAATTCTGTTGCTCGGCGACCGTGCACGCCTCGCTCGAGGTTGCCGCGCTCGACCCCTCGATCCACCAGTACCACCTCTACCGCGACATCCGCACCTACGGCAAGTACGAGCTGCTCTACGAGCAGTCGCGCAAGCGTGGCTCGGTCTTCATGAAGTTCCCCGACGAGGTCCCGCCCCGCGTCGCGCGAACCGACGACGGGCGACTCGCCGTCACGACGCGCGACACCCTGTCGGGCAACGTCGACGTGACGATCCCCACCGACCTCGTCGTGCTCGTGACCGGCATGGTGCCGCGCAAGAACACTGATCTCACCACGATGCTCCACCTGCCCGTCGGCGACGACGGCTTCTTCAACGAGATCCACCCCAAGCTGCGCCCCGTCGAGACGGTCGTCGACGGCGTCATGATCGCCGGTACCTGCCAGGGACCCAAGACGATCAGTGAGAGTGTCGCGTCGGGCCTCGCGGCGGTCGCCCAGAGTGGCGCCATGCTGATGAAGGGCGTCGCCGAGCTCGATCCGCTCGTCGCCGTCGTTGCCGAGGCGGCCTGCGCCTGGTGTGGCGAGTGCCAGCAGGTCTGCCCCTACGAGGCGATCACCGCGGTCAGCGTGGACGGCCGCGAGGTCGCGACCATCGACGCCGCGGTGTGCAAAGGCTGTGGCGGCTGCACGTCGTACTGCCCGAACAACGCCATCGACCTACTGGGCGCGACCGACGCCCAGATGCGTGCCCTGATCGAGAACCTAGTGGAGGTGACCGTCGCGTGACCAGCACACTGAACCGAGACGTCCGTGAGGTGATCCGCGAGGAGCCACTCATGCACCGACCAATCCTTGCGGTGCTCGCCGATGGGCCCCGCACCGTGCCCGAGATCGCCGACGCTCTCGGGCGACCGAGCGAGGAGGTCATGTACTGGGTCATGGGCATGCGCCGCTACGCCAAGCTCGTCGAGCTGCGTGAACCGACCGACGACGGATTCTTCCAGTACGCCGCCCTCGAGGTCCGCTCGTGAGCGCCGTCATCGAGGTCACCACGGTCGACCCCGGGCTGCTCGCCGACATCCAGCGTTTCGGGGCCGCTGACGTCTCGGCCTGCTTCAGTTGCGGCAACTGCAGCGCCATCTGCCCGCTCTCGAACAACGACGGCACGTTCCCCCGGCGCATGATCCGCTACGGGCAGGTCGGGCTGCGCGATGAGCTCCTCGGGAGTAAGGAGCTCTGGGCCTGTTACCACTGCGGACTCTGCAGCGAGAGCTGCCCGCAGCGAGCCGATCCCGGCGAGTACATGGCCGTCGCGCGGCGCTACGCCATCGCGAGCTACGACCGCACCGGGATCGCGCGCGCCCTCTACGTCCACCCGGCCGTGGGCTCGGGCGTGCTCGTCGCGCTCGCGGCGGCCTTCGCGACGTTCTTCACGCTCATGAGCGGCGCCGAGCCGCGCCAGTCGCTACGGCTCTTCTCGTTCCTGCCCGACGGCGTCGTGCACTGGACCGGGGTCGCCGTGATGATCGCCGTCGTACTCGTCGCGCTCGCGGGTGTCTCGACCATGGTCCACGGGCTCGCCCGCCGCGAGGGCGTGCACGGACGCGACCTCGTCGTCGGGATCGCCTCGTGGCGCCGGGCCTGGCGTGGCGCCTGGTCCGCGGTCGCCGTCGAGTCCCTCGGCCAGAAGCGCTTCCGCGACGACTGCGCCGACGCGGACCCCGACGAGCACTG
>JAJZSM010000029.1 GCA_021849765.1 Actinomycetes bacterium
CATACCGAACACAGCAGTCAAGCCCACCAGCGCCGATGGTACTTGGGGGTCCCCCCCTGGGAGAGTAGGTCGCCGCCGGGATTTCTTGAAAACCCCCCACCATTCGGTGGGGGGTTTTCGCATGGTGGCGCCCAGTTGCCGCGCTCCGTGAGTGGTGCCAAGATCGCGCGCCGCTCGTGGTACGGGCGAACGCGACCCGGTTCCGCACGCGGCCAGTAGTTCGTCGCGCGCTCGAACAACGTGGAGGTTCCTTTCGCGCACCGCCGTGGCGCTCCGTAGAATGGAGGGATGCCTTCTTCCCCTCCCGCACCCCGTCGTGGCCAGAGTTCCCGTCGTGGCGCGGGCGGCCGACCCCCATCGCCGTCGAATCGGGCGGGCGACGCCCGTCGCACGGGTGGGAGTGAGCGCGGCGACTCGCGTTCCTTCAATCGTGGCGATGGCGGATCGCGCGGACGCGCAACGACCGGGCGACCCGGTGGATCAGAGCGACGCGAGGGCGGCTATCGGGGTGACTCGGGCCGCGGTGCCGGGCGTCGTGACGATGCCGAAGGCCGTTCGTACGGCCGACCCGGTGGATCTGAGCGCCGTGACGGCGGTTATCGCGGCGAGGGCGGTTACCGGGGCGACGCGAGCCGAGGTGTCGGGCGTCGTGACGACGCCGACGGCCGCTCCTACCGCCGAGCGGGCGATGAGTCGCGGGGGCGGGCCCGATCCGGTGACGCCGGTCGATCATCGGGGGCACCGAAGGGACGCGACTTCGCTCGCCCGGGTGCACCGAGTGGGGTCCGTCGCGACGGCGAGGGCTATGCGGGAACATCACGCTCGACGCGCCCGAGCCGGCCGAGCACCGCAAGCGGTCCGCGGGCACGAACCGGTGGACCGGCGCCACGCGGGGGCGACGACGTTCGCCGGGGTGCGGGACGCGACGCAGCGCCGGGCCGGTCGCCGCGGCGCAACGAAGAACGCTTCGACGGAGGGCCCCGTCGAGGTGGCACGCGCGGTGCCCAGCGTCCGGCGCGCCCCGTCGATCCCGAGGTAGCGGCCCGCCAGCGGGCCGGGGAGCACGGTCGCGAGCGAGGCTGGGGTGGTGTCGCGCGCAAGGGCGCGGTGAACATTTCGAGTACGGGACGCTCGCTGGACGAGGAGAAGCGCCAGCATGAGCGGCCCGCGCCCATGGCCGAGTGGATCGAGGACGAGCGGCCGACGCCCGTCAAACGCGAGACGCCCGGCAAGGTGCGTGCGAGCTACGCGTTACCCGGCGACGTCGCGGCGGACATCCGCAAGGCCTTCATCGGCACGGCCTACATGCGCGAGAAGATGGTGATGACCCTCACCAAGGCCGCCGAGGCCTACGACCGCAAGCGATTCGAAGAGGCGCTGCGGCTGGGTCGCACCGTGGCCGACGCGACGCCCGGGGTCGCAGCCGTTCGCGAGTTGACCGGGCTCGCCGCCTATCGCGGCGAACGCTGGAACATGGCCAAGATCCACCTGCTCGCGCACTTCACTCTGACCGAGGACCCCGAGCACCTGCCGCTCGTGATGGACTGCGATCGCGCCCACCGGCGCTATCGGGCCGTAGAGAAGACCTTCGAGCAACTCGAGGCGAGTGAGCCGACCGCCGACGTGCTGACCGAGGGGCGGATCGTGATGGCCGGGGCACTCGCAGATCAGCGCAAGTTCCACGAGGCGATTGACTTGCTGGTGCGAGCCGGCGGTACTAAACAGTTGCGCAACCCGTCCTATCGTCACGTGCGGCTCTGGTACGCGCTCGCGGACGCCTTTGACCGGGCGGGCGACGCGGGATCGGCGCGTGAGCTCTTCTCGCGCGTCGTGCTCGCCGAGCCCGACGCCTACGACGCGCGCGCGCGCCTGGCCGAGCTCGGCATGGACGCGCCGCGCAAGAACCGCAAGCGCCGCACGACACCGGTCTCCAAGAAGCGCGTCGACTGAACCGTTAGGACGTCATGCCCCCGAGGCCGACGAGGGAGCGTGCGTGCTCGATCTCGCCGAGGTGGCGCAGGGCGTGCTGGACAATCCAGCTCTCGATGGCGTCGGCGCGGGTGATCCCGTTCGGCCCCGCGAGTCGGGCCGAGAACGTGTGCACGAGTGCCTCGGGGTAGGGCGGCGAGACGATGACTTCGGGAAGGCTCGCGGTGTCGATGTCGGCGATGAAGCGCTCGGTCAGCGTGAAGACTCGTTGCTGGAACTCGCCAAAGGCGTCGTAGTCGCCGATCCGCTGGCTCATCATCGTCGAGACGGTCTCGGCCTTACCGTCGGTGGGTAGGGCCAGATCCATGCGCGCGGCCCACTCGTCGTCAAAGATCGCGGCCGGCCCGCCGGCCAGGGCGCGGCTCGCATCTTCGATCACCGCCTGGTGCACGAGGGAGAAGGCGATCGGTAAGACGCCGTCGCGCTCGACGTAGTTGACCTGCTCGACGTCCATCGTCTCGACCGCCTCGCGATAGAGCTGGTGGATCGTGCGAAGCCGCCGGTGTAGCGATGACCGATACGCGTGGAACATAGCCGTAGTCTGCCGCGCCGGGGTGAACCTCGGCGGACTTCGACCCATTCGAGTGATCTTGTAGGGTGGGCTCATGGACATTGCCGCACTGTTAGGTGACGAGGCGTCGACCCTGCTCGACCACCGCGCCACAGCGTTCCCCAAGGAAATGCTCACGATTCCCGGGCCGAACTTCATTGGCGAAGTCATGGCCTCGAGCGACCGGTCCCCGACGGTGCTGCGCAACCTCGGTGCCCTCTACAACAGCGGCCGGCTCGCCAAGACGGGCTACGTGTCGATCCTCCCCGTCGACCAGGGCATCGAGCACTCGGCGGCCGCGTCGTTCGCGCCGAACCCCGCGTACTTTGACCCCGCGCGGCTGTGCGACCTCGCGATCGCGGCCGACTGCAACGCCATCGCATCGACGCTTGGGACCCTCGGTGCGGTGTCGCGTCGGTACGTGCACCGGATTCCCTTCATCGTGAAGTTGAACCACAACGACCTGCTCAACTATCCCAACACCTACGACCAGATCCCCTTCGCGAGCGTGCGACAGGCGGCGGACCTGGGCGCGGTCGGGGTGGGCGCGACGATCTACTTCGGCTCGCCGGAGTCGGGTCGCCAGCTGCGCGAGATCTCGGCGGCCTTCGCCGAGGCGCACGAGCTCGGACTGTTCACGGTCCTGTGGACGTACCTGCGCAATCCCGCGTTCAAGACTGCCGAGGCGGACTACCACGTCAGCGCCGACCTCACGGGCCAGGCCAACCACCTCGGGGTGACCATCGAGGCCGACATCATCAAGCAGAAGCAGCCCGAGAACAACGGCGGCTATAACGCGCTGAAGTTCGGCAAGACCAATCCGAAGGTGTACAGCGAACTGACCACCGACAACCCGATCGACCTCACGCGCTGGCAGGTGGTGAACTGCTACGCCGGTCGAATCGGCCTGATCAACTCCGGCGGCGAGGCCAAGGGGGCCGACGACCTGGCCTCGGCGGTTCGCACGGCCGTCATCAACAAGCGCGCCGGCGGTCAGGGCCTGATCCTGGGCCGCAAGGCCTTCCAGCGACCGATTGACGAGGGCGCCGCCCTGGTGCACGCCGTCCAGGACGTCTACCTCGACGCAGCGATCACCGTCGCCTGATTCAGTGTCGTGGACGAGGTCGGCCGCGACTGGCGAACCTGGCCCAATCTGATCACCGCCGTTCGGCTGGCGTTGCTACCGGTCTTCCTCTGGCTGCTCTTTGGCACCGGTCACCGCGCCGAGGCGGCGTGGCTGCTCGGCGCGCTCGGGGCGACGGACTGGGTGGACGGCTACGTCGCGCGTCGCCTGCACCAGGTCTCGACCGTGGGCAAGGTGATTGACCCGGTCGCCGACCGCGTCTTGATGATGACCGGACTCATCGCGGTGGCGGCCGCCGGCGGGGTGCCGTGGTGGTTCGCGATCGCGACCCTCGTTCGCGAGGCGCTGGTGTCGGGGCTGACGATCGTGCTCGCGATGCTCGGCGCCGCGCGCATTGACGTGCTGTGGTGGGGCAAGGTCTCGACCTTCGCGTTGATGGTCACGTACCCCCTGTTCTTGCTCACGAGCAACGACCACCACGCGGCGCTCGCGACGTGGCAGCAGTGGGGACGGGGCGCCTGCTGGGTCATCGGGGTCAGCGGTCTCGCGCTCGCGTGGGCGGTGTTCGTGGGCTACGTCGGCCCCGCGAAAGAGGCCCTTCGGACCGGTCGCGCGGGTCGGCGGTTGGAGTAGATTTCATCGCATGAAGACTCCCGAGGAATTGCGATACTCCCGCGACCACGAGTGGGCCCACGTGACGGGTGACACCGTTCGCGTCGGCATCACCGACTTCGCTCAGGACGCACTCGGTGACGTCGTGTTCGTCGACCTGCCCAAGGTCGGCGCGACGGTCACCGCGGGCGACGTCATCGGCGAGGTCGAGTCGACGAAGTCCGTGTCGGAGATCTACGCGCCCGTCTCGGGCACCGTCACGACGGTGAACGAGTCGCTCCGCGGCGCCCCCGAGACACTGAACGCCGACCCCTACGGTGAGGGCTGGTTGTGCGAGATCAGCGGCGTCGACGGCGCGTCCGTCGACGCCCTCCTCGACGCCGAGGCCTACCGCGCACTGACCACGAATTAAGTCGGCGGCGCCGATGGAACTTCAGTAGGGTGGCTCGCGTGAACTGTCGTCGCTGTGGCGAAATCCTCAATTCGAACGCGAATTTCTGTTGGGCGTGCGGTGCCCCGCAGCACGATTCGGCGTCGCCCGAGACGATCGCCATCCCCGTCGTGAGTGTCCAGGAGGTGCTGCACCCCGGGGTGAGCGCGGGTCCCCAGGGCAGCCACACCGACATGTTGGTCGTCGCCTCGGGCAGCGGCGCCGGGGCTCGGTACGAGCTCGACAAGGAAGTGACGGCCGTGGGCCGCCACGAGAACAGCGACCTGCTGCTCGATGACGTGTCGGTGTCGCGCCATCACGCGATCATCACGCGCACGGCCAGTGGCCGGGTGACGCTTCGTGACCTGAATTCATTGAATGGGACCTACGTGAACGGCGCACGGGTCGAGGAGACCACGCTGCACACGGCCGACGAGGTCCAGATCGGCAAGTTCAAGCTCGTCTTCTGGGAGGCGACATCATGACGCCGACGGTGGGTGCGATGCGGATCGGCGAAGTGCACGCGGTGCTGCGCGAGGAGTTCCCCGACGTCGAGCTCTCCAAGATCCGTTACTACGAGGACAAGGGGCTCGTGCAGCCCGCGCGTAGCCGCAAGGGCTATCGCCTGTACTCCGAACGCGATGTTGCGTGTTTGCGCGAGGCGATCCGCCTGGCGAACGAGGAGTTCGTGCCCCTGCGCGTGGTGCGCCTGCGGCTCATCGAGCAGGGACTGCTCGATGACGTGCCCGCCACGCGGGTGACCCGCCAGGCGGCGCGTGAGGCGGCCGCGACGTCGGTGCGCGCGATCGTGCCCGCTGCCGAGCGCGTCGCGCTGAGTGTCGTCGGCGAGTCAGAAAAGCCCGCCTCGGAGCAAGTCAAGCCCGAGCACTTCAGCACGGCCGAGTTCCTGGCCGCGACGGGTCTCGAAGCCGTCGACGCCAACGAGCTGATCGCCGCGGGTCTCGTCGTGCCAAGGTCAGAGGGTCGCGAGACGTCCTTTAGCGCCATCGACGTGCGCGTCGCGAGCGCGGCGGCGGTGCTGCTCGCCCGGGGCGTCGACGCGCGACGCCTGGCCACGCTGCGTCGCGTGGTGGAGCGCGAGATCGGGATCGTCGACGAGTGGACGATGCCCCTTCGCCAGCCCGGCGCGTCCATGGACCACGACGCGGCGGCCACGATGACTAGGGACGTCGTCGCCGAGGCGGCGGCGCTACGCGCGGCCCTCTTCGAGCGCGCTCGGGCTGAGTACCTCGCTGAGTAGGTCCACGGCGACGTCCCAACGTCTCAGGCGGGGTCTAGGCTTGAAGCGTGATTGAGGTTGTCCTTCGAGCCGTTCGAGTGGACGTCGGGTCGTCCACGCCGTTGCTGCTGCTCGAAGAGGTGGGCGGCGACCGGGTCCTGCCGATCTTCATCGGCGCCCCCGAGGCGACGGCGATTGCGTACGCGCTCCAGCACGTCGAGACGCCTCGACCCATGTCGCACGACCTCATGGGTCACGTCATCGCGGCGCTGGGCGCCCGGGTGTTCTCCGTCGAGATCACCGATCTCGATGACAACACCTTCTTCGCGACGTTGCGCATGACCCGCGATGGCCACGAGGTCGTCGTGAGCGCCCGGCCGAGTGACGCCGTCGCCCTCGCGCTGCGCGTAGGTGCGCCGATACTGGTGCGCGACGAACTGATGGCCGCCGAAGGAAAGGTCATGCACCTCGAGGACGGCTTCGAGGTGGTGGGCGAGCCCGATGACGAGGCCGAGCTGGTCGCCGAGTTGCGCGAGTTCCTCGACACCGTGCGGCCCGAAGACTTCAACGAGTGAAGCGCGGTCTCATCTCGGTGGGGCTGTTCGCCGCCTTCGTCGTCATCGTGACGCTGAGTCGACACCACGCGGCGACGACCCCGACGACCACGACCACCACGCCCACGACGACCACGACCGTCGTCATCCCAACGACGACGACGTCGGTCGCGTCGGCGAACGGATCGACCTGTCAGGGTTCGGACTTCTCGGGTGCGGGCGGACTGAGCCAGGGTGCGGCCGGGACCATCTACACGTCCTTTACGCTCACCAAGTCAACGCCCGGTTCGTGCACGCTCAACGGCTGGCCCGTGATCGGCCTCGCGAGTCAATCGGGCGCGACGCTGCCCGAGCGCACGGTCGAGATACCGTCGCCGGGAAACCCGGGGAGTTTTCTCATCCCCGCGGCGAACCGCGCACCGACGACGTTGACGTTGTCCCAGGGATCGACGACAAGTTTTTCAATGTCCTTTAGTGACGTGGCCGTGGGTTCGCAGTCGTGCGCGAGCGTCGCCGTCGTGCGTGTTGGCACCGGCGTGGGATCCTCGACGACGCCGATCGCGCTGACGTATCCGATCCAGCCCTGCAACGGCGGCACCCTCAACGTCAGCCCGTTCTACTGATTCGAGCCCAACGGCCTGCTGCGTTACCAGTAGGTAACGCTAATGAAGTTCGGTATTTCGAATCAGCGCTCAAAGTTTTTTCGATTTTCGGTTTGATAATGCGTAGCGCGCCGCTTGACATCTACTACTTTCAGGGGACGCGTTGCTCGCAGCGCTAGTGCGCAATGATGCGCACGTGAATCGTAGGAGGGTGTATGACCGAAGCGTTTTCACCGGAGTCGCTGGGGGCGAAGCTCCCCGTCGCCGACGGTGGGCATGAGCGACTTCATCGCGGTGTATTAGGTCCGATTGACATTGCGGCGGCGACGATGGCGAACATCGGCCCGGCGATGAGCTTCTTCTTTGGCTTCGGGTTCCTCGCCTACACGGCGGGCGTGGCCTCCCCATTGACCATCTTGGCGGCGGGCATCGCGATCGCGTTCCTCGCCAACACGTTGTCGGAGTTCACCAAGGTGATGCCGTCGACGGGTGGGTTCATCACCTTCGTCGGTAAGACCTTCGGAGCGCGCACGGGTGTGACGACGGCACTGTTGACTGGCATCGGCTACATCGCCGCCATGGCCTCGGTCGTGGGTATCGTCGGCGGGTTCTTCCAGACGCTGTTGCAGAACTACAACGTCTCGGGCCTACAGAGCGTGCCGTGGGGGATCTGGACGCTGGTGTTCCTGGCGTTCGCGGCCTTCATGATGATCCGGGGCATCTCGGTCTCGACCAAGCTGGCCGGCTTCTTCTTCGCCTTCGAGATGCTGGTGCTCGTCGTCGTGAGCGTCGCCGCGTTGATCAAGTTCCACGGCCACCTGTCGATGGCGCCCTTCAACCCCAAGAACATCACCCACGGGTTCACGGGTCTCGCGGCGGGCTTCCCCCTCGCGATCTACCTCTTCATCGGTTGGGAGAACTCCGCGGCGCTGGCCGAGGAGACTGACAACCCGCGCAAGAACGTTCCTAAGGCCGTGTTCACGTCGGTCGTGATCATGTCGGTGAGCTACCTGCTCTTCGCCTACTCGACGGTCATCGGCTTCTCGGGTGACATCGGCAAGCTGTCCAGCAGCGCCATCCCGTTCATCACGGTCGCCAAGGGCGTACTCGGAGCCGCGGCGTTCTTCGCCTTCCTCGCGGGCATGACCTCGACGCTCGGTGCGCTGATCGCCGGTACGAACTCACAGGCCCGGCTGGTCTTCAACGCCGGTCGTGAGGGGCTGCTGCCCAAGTTCATCGGCAAGGTGCACGCCAATCGCCGCACGCCGGTCAACTCGCTGCTGTTCTTCCTATCGGGCACGCTGCTGATCATCGGCGTCTGGGGACTGGGTCACCTGCTGGGCGGCCACGGGGCGTCGGCGGGCATGAGCGCCGGCAACCTCTTCTTCGAGTCGTCGACCTTCGGCACGATCCTGATCCTGCTGGTGTACGGCATGAGCAACCTGGCGTTGCCCTTCTACTACAAGAAGCACCACCCGGACCTGTTCAACGGCTTCCGCCACGGCGTGCTGCCCATCCTCGGGCTCATCACGATCCTGGTGCCGCTGTACTACCTGGCCAAGCCGGGCCAGCCGACGCCGTACAACTGGTACCCGTACATGGCGCTCGCGACCGTGATACTGGCAGTCATCTACGCGGTGATCCTCGTCAACCGCGACCCGAGCATCGGCGAGCGCATCGGCTCGATCGTCGCCGACGAATAAGTCGAGGGGGCGGTTCAGCCCGCGGCCGGGTCCACCAGGATCCGGCCGCGGGTTTTTCCGTCTCTGATGGCGTCGATCGCCTGGGCCAGGTGCGCGAGATCGACGACCGAGTCCACGAGGGGCTCGAGTGCGGCGCTGGTGAGCGTCTCGGCGAGGGCGCGCCAGACCCGCGCGCGGGTGGTTGGCGGTGCCTCGACGACGTCGATGCCGAGCAGGGCGACGCTTCGCGTGATGAAGGGGTAGACCGTGGTGGTGAGTTCGGCGCTCGCGACGAGCCCGCTCGCGGCGACGGCCCCGCCGTAGCGCAGGCAGCGCAGGACCTGGTTGAGCGTCTCGCCGCCCACGCAGTCGACCGCACCGGCCCAGCGTTCGCTGCCGAGCACGCGATCGAGTCGGTCGCCGACCTCGTCGCGGCGGATGACGCGTGCCGCGCCGCGCTCGATGAGCCAGTCCGCCTGGTGTTCCGATCCCGTGGAGGCGACGACGCGGTAGCCGCGCGCGGCGAGGATCGTCACGGCGACCGACCCGACGCCGCCGGTCGCGCCCGTCACGAGGACCTCGCCGTCGCGATCGAGTCCGTGGTGTTCGAGCGCGAGGACACTGGCCATGGCCGAGACGCCGGCGGTGCCGATGACCATCGCGTCACGTGTGGAGAGGGCATCGGGTAGGGGAGAGATGAAGCGGCGCGGCGCGTAGACGTACTGGGCGAAGCCGCCGTCGCGCGCGACGCCGAGGTCACCGCCGTGCACGGCGACGCGCGTGCCCACCGGCAACTCGGGATCGATCGACGACTCGATCACGCCCGCGGCGTCCACGCCACCGACCAGTGAGGCGACGCGGCGCACCCGACTGTGCGGGCTCGCGACCATGGCGTCTTTGTAGTTGACGCCGCTGAACTCGACGCGCACGAGCACGTCGTCGGGTTCGCGAGGTTTCGGCTCGACAGACTGGGCGACCAGCGCGAGGAGGCCGTCGGATTCGGTGATGGTGAAGGCGTGCACGTCACCAGGCTAGGGCGGTCGCGCCTACGATGACCGCGTGACGATCGTGAGCCTGAACGGACACCCCACGTGGGTAACCGTTGGGCGAACACGCGGCGAGGACGTGGTGCTGCTGCACGGTGGCTTGAGCAGCAGCGCGAGCCTGCGTCGAACGGTGGGCCGACGGCTCAGCGGGTCCTATCGCGTCTCGGCCTTCGATCGACGCGGGCACGGCCGAACCGCCGACACCGACGAGCCCTTCCACTACGACGCGATGGCGACCGAGACGATCGCGTTCCTCGAGTGGCTGGGCCGTCGCGCGCACCTCATCGGGCACAGTGACGGGGCGATAACCGGGCTGCTGGTGGCGATGCGTCGACCGGACCTCGTGGGACGACTCGTTGCCGTGGGCGCCAACACCCACCCCGACGGCCTCGAGCCAATGGAGTCCTTTGCGACCGAGGGGCCGATGTTCGAGGCGTGGGCGACCGAGTTCGGCCTCCGATCGCCCGACGGCACCGGGCACGCCCGGGTCGTCGTCGAAAAGACGATGCGGCTCTTTCGCACCGAGCCGAACCTGACGTCGGCTGAGCTGGGCTCAATCCGGGTCGCGACGCTCGTGATGGCCGGCGACGACGACTCGACCCGCCTCGAGGACACCATCGGGCTCTACCGCGCGATCCCCGAGGCCCAGCTCGCGATCGTGCCCGGTGCGTCGCACGCCCTCTTGAAGGAGTATCCCCGCGAGACGACGGCGCTGATCCAGCGCTTCCTGCGCGGTCCGGTACCACCCGTGACGCTGTCGCCGGTCCATCGCACCCGGCCGGAGAGCCCGTGATGTCGCGAACCGAACGGTAGACTCGACCCCGTGCTGGCGCGTCTTGTGACCGTGCGCTCCCGTCTTCTCAGGTGGTGGGTCGCCATGCCCGAACTGGGGCGCGACGCCTGGCTCTACGGCGTTTCGTCGGTCTTCGCCCTGGGGCTCGCCTCGACGTCGCGCGAGGCCGCGCAGTGGCACTGGGGCTACCTCGCCGCGGCACCCTACGCCGTGTTCTCGATCCTCGC
>JAJZSM010000030.1 GCA_021849765.1 Actinomycetes bacterium
TGGCGAGGCGAGGGCGGAACGGCGGCCGCGCCACCGTCCTCGAGCACGGCGAGCAGCAGTGCCGTGGAGCCGAGCTTGACGAAGGTCGCGACCTGACTCATGTTTGCGTCGCCGATGATGACGTGCAAACGGCGGAAGCGTTCCGCGTCGGAGTGCGGCTCGTCGCGCGTGTTGATGATCGGCCGCTTCAAGGTGGTCTCGAGCCCCACGACCTCTTCGAAGAACTCGGCGCGCTGGCTTAGCTGGAACGACGGGGTGTGGCGCACCGCGTCGTCGGTCTCCGCGCCGACCTTGCCCGCGCCGACCACGACCTGGCGCGAGACGAAGTGCGGCACCATCGCGCGCACCACGTCGGAGAAGTCCACCTTGCGGCTCACGAGGTAGTTCTCGTGGGTGCCATAGGAGTTCCCCTTGCCGTCGGAGTTGTTCTTGTACAGCGTGATCGCATCGAGAGGATCGAGGCCTGCGTTGGCCGCGCTGAGGGCGCGGCGCATCACCTCTTCGCCGGCGATGTCGTAGAGGGTCGCCTCGAGGGGCGTGCGACACTCGGGCGAGGAATATTCGGGGTGGGCGTGATCAACGTAGAGGCGCGCGCCATTAGACAGAACCGTGTTGGCCAGATGAGTCTCGACGATCGGAGCGAACGCGGTCAGTCCCGAGAGCCCCCGCGCGTCAAGGTCGGGCGTCTCGCCCTCGAAGTCCCAGTTGATGCGCGAGGCGCCCTGCTGGGCGTAGGCGTTGACGATGATGCTCGAGGCGAGGATCGGATCCTGGTCGGGACCGCCCGCGATCCCGTACTCGGTCTCGATCCCAAGGACCTTCTCTATCGCCACGCCAATGGACCTAGAGATACTGGCCGGTTCCGACGTGCTGAATCGAGCGCCCGCCGTTCACGTTGGCCTCTTCGCGATTGACGAGGGTGCGGATAAAGACGATGCGCTCACCCTTCTTGCCCGAAATGCGAGCCCAGTCATCGGGGTTGGTGGTGTTGGGCAAGTCCTCGTTCTCGCGGAACTCTTGGCGGATCGACTCGGTGAGGTCCTCAACCCTAAGCCCCCGGCCGTTGCCGGCGATCTCGCGCTTGACCGCAAGCTTCTTCGCCCGACGAACGACGTTCTCGATCATTGCACCCGAAGCGAAGTCCTTGAAGTACAGCACTTCCTTGTCACCGCCCTGGTAGGTCACCTCGAGGAAGCGGTTCTCGTCGTCGACGCGATACATCCCGGCCACGGTCTGTTCGATCATCACTGACACCGCCTTGTCGCGGTCTCCCCCACCGAGCTCGCGGACCTGGTGCTCGTCGATGGGCAGGCCGCGGTGCAGATAGCGCTGGAAGATCGAACTCGCCGCCTCTGCGTCGGGCCGTTCGATCTTGATCTTCACGTCGAGGCGGCCCGGGCGCAGAATGGCCGGGTCGATGAGGTCCTCGCGGTTGGTCGCACCGATCACGATCACGTCGCGCAGGGACTCCACGCCGTCGATCTCGGCCAGGAGTTGGGGCACGATGGTCGACTCCATGTCTGAGCTGATTCCCGTGCCGCGCGTACGAAACAGCGAGTCCATCTCGTCGAAGAACACGATGACTGGCACGCCCTCTTCGGCCTTTTCTCGCGCGCGCTGGAACACCAGGCGGATCTGACGCTCCGTCTCGCCGACGTACTTATTCAGCAGTTCGGGACCCTTGATGTTTAAGAAGTAGGAGCGAACGTTGCGATTGCCCCTCATCTCGGCGACCTTCGCCGAGAGTGAGTTGGCCACCGCTTTGGCGATCAGCGTCTTGCCGCATCCCGGCGGACCGTAGAGGAGTATCCCCTTGGGCGCCGGCAGCTCGTAGTCCTGAAAGAGCGCGCGGTGCAAATAGGGCAATTCAACGGCGTCGACAATGGATTCGATCTGTGCGTCGAGTCCGCCGACGTCGGCGTAGGTGATGTCGGGAACCTCTTCGAGGACGAGCTCTTCAGCCTCCTGGCGCACCAGGCGTTCGGTGAGCAGATTCGAACGCAGGTCGAGCAGCACCGCGTCGCCGCTACGCAGGCGCACGTCGGCCAGCGAGTCGGCCATCTCCACCACACGCTCTTCATCAGATCGCCCGTAGATTAGGACCCGTCGTCCGTCGAGCACCTCCTTGACGGTGACAACCTCACCCTGGCCGTCCGCTTCGCGAACGGCGATGACTGTGAAGGACTCGTTGAGCACCACCTCGTTACCGCGTGAGACCTCGCGCGGGTCGATGCCCGGGTGCAGGGCGACGCGCATCTTGCGCCCGGAGGCGAAGACGTCGACCGTGCCGTCGTCGTTAAAGTCGGCGAACGTGCCGTAGACCGCCGGTGGCTGGGTGAGCTTCTCCACCTCGTCGCGAAGGGCGGCAATCTGGTCGCGAGTCTGCTGGATGGTGATGGTCAACTTTTCGTTGTTCGAACGGGTCTGGGCCAACTGCCCTCGCGACTCAAGGAGTTGCTCCTCGAGCATCTCGATGCGCCGCAGCGCCGCAGCCAAATCACCCTCGCGTGATGGGCGCGCGCCCTCAGCGCGGCCCTGGGCGGGGTTCGGAAATCTCTCTGAGCCGTCCATGGCTTCACCATAGGTGAGGCCCGAGGGGTCAAGTCGTCAGGAGTGGGGCCGGCGACCGCTAAAGTGGCATCTCGGAACGCGCCACGGAGGAAGTTCATGAAAGTTTGGATCGACCAGGACCTGTGCACCGGCGATGGCCTGTGTGAGGAAATCTGTCCTGCGGTCTTTACGCTTCTCGACGACGGCCTCGCCTACGTGAAGGAAGGCGACGCCGTGCGCAACAACCCCGGCGGCGCCCAGGGCGTTGCGATCGTGCCCGACGGACTAGAAGACGCCGTGGTCGAGGCCTCCGAAGAGTGCCCCGGCGAGTGCATCTTCATCGAGCGCGACTAGCCCCTTTTCACCAGACGCCGCGCACTGGTGAGGAATCCCGTGTGCGCCACCATGCGGTGGTCCGGACGTACCGAGCGGCGCTCCACGTGCCAGGTTCGCCGAAGGATCTCGACCGTTTCTTCCAGGCCGAAGGCCGCGTCGCGCAGCGATTCGCGTAGCTGTTGGACCTGATTGATGGTCGGTAGGTAGGCGAGGAATATGCCACCAGGACGTAGGGCGGTCTCGGCGTGGGCGACGACGTCCCAGGGCTCGGGCATGTCGAGAATCACCCGATCGAAGTCGCGATGCTCAATTCCCTGGGTGATGTCGCGGATGTGAATGTCGTAGGCGACGTCGGGACCTAACTGGTCGACGACATTGCGCCGAGCCTGCTCGGCGAAGTCCTCGCGGATCTCGTAGGCGGTGATCATCGCCCCTGCGCGCAGCAGGGTCATCGAGAGCGCCCCTGAGCCCACCCCGGCTTCGAGCACGCGCATGCCCGGCGCAATATCGGCCTGCATAAGAATCGCGCCCAGGTCCTTGGGGTAGATGACCTGGGCGCCGCGGGGCATCTTTAACACGACGTCGGACAGCGTCGGGCGCAGGACTAGGAAGCTGCGCTCCCCCGAACCACTCACGACCGTTCCCTCGCTCACGCCGATCAAGTCGTCGTGCTGGACGATGCCAGCGTGGGTGTGAAACGCCCCCCCCTCGCGCAGGGTGATCAAGTAGCGCCGATCCTTGGCGTCGATCAGCATGACGCGCTCACCCGGGTGAAGTTCGGCGTTCATCGCGCGCGACGACTGAGCTTCTGACCACGGTGCTCGAGCACGCGCAGCACGCCGATCATGGCCCCAACGACCAGCCACTTCGACGAGCGCTGGCTCAACCCTCGAAGGGTTGCGCTACGCATGGCGATACGCGCAAGACGCAGAATCAACGTCGACGTCGCTTCGCGATTCGACGCCCGCGCAGCCGCCCCCAGAAATAGCCCGTCAGCAGGCCCCCGACACCCACCGAGGCGATGGTCGCCGGTTGCTCCGAGGCGTCCTTGATCGGCTCAACCGCCGGCAACAAGGCTCGCAACGAATTTGCCAACTCGCGTCGCGTGGCAGAGTCGTGACTCACGTGGTCTTCTTCAGGCGCCGCTTGGCCTCACCACTGACGATGCGCCAGGCCGTCAGGACGATCACGATCGCCGCGATGACCGCGACGATTAAGTACGGCAGCCACGACAGCGAACCGTCGAGGACTGGGAACTCGTCCTGGAGAAAGCGCAGCGCGCCCACCAGAAGCAACAGGGTGCCAAAGCCCACGAAGACCGAACCGATGGCGCCGTAGAGCGCGTAGCGACCCAGATCCTTTAGGGGCTGGACCGTCTCTTCCTTCACGTAGCGCACGGCCAGAGAGCGAATCTCGTCGAGGTCACGCTGGAGCGAGGCGCCCTTCATGACCTTGCGCCAGGACGGAAGCTTCACGGCCTCAGCCTACTCACTGCGCTCCTTGACCAGGTAGCTCGAACTCGCCATGGCCACGAGGTTGTGTGTGTCATCGGTGATCCGCGCGGCGACGAAGATGACGCTACGACCCTCCTTGGTGGTCGTAGCGGTGCAGGTCAGTTTGGTGCCGATCAGGACCGGGCGGAGAAACGAAATTTTCATCTCTGCGTTGGCGACGTAGACCTTGCGAGTTCCGACGCTCGACACGGCGCAGGCGCCCATTGCCGAGTCGGCGAAGGCCCCGAGGAAACCACCCTGGACGAGCCCGGCCGGGTTAGCGAAACGCTCGTCAGCGATCATGGACCAGACGCTCGTGCCCGGCGAGGTCTTGTCTAGACATGTCAGCCCGAGGGTGAGATCGCAGTTCGGCGGCACCTGGAGTGGCACGACCCGAGGCTAGCCCTGGTTCGGCCGGCCCACGCGGCGAATTGTTACTGTTCTAGCCATGATCGACGATCTCTATCCCGGTGCGAACGAACTCGAGGGCCGGGCGATCCGTCAGATCGTGGCCCTGGCCATGGACGCCCCCGCCGCAGCCAAGTCGGGCCACAGTGGCACAGCCATGGCGCTCGCTCCCCTCGGTGTGACGCTGTTCAACCGCGTGATGCGCCACGACCCGACCGCGCCGGAGTGGCCCGACAGAGATCGGTTCATTCTCAGCTGTGGGCACGCGTCGATCCTGCAGTACGGGCTCGCCAACGCCTTCGGCTACGACCTGAACGGCGAGGACCTACGTAGCTTTCGTCAGCCTCACTCGCGCACACCCGGCCACCCCGAACGCGGGCACGCGCCGACGGTGGAGGTGACGACGGGTCCCCTCGGCCAGGGGGTAGCCAACGGCGTCGGCATGGCGATTGCTGAGCGCGTCTTGCGCGAGGACTACGGCGAGACCCTGGTGAGTCACCGCACCTGGGTGCTGGCCGGTGACGGCTGCATCGAGGAGGGCATCAGTCACGAGGCGGCGTCGCTCGCGGGCTCACTCGGACTCGATCGACTCACCGTGTTCTACGACGACAACCACATCACAATCGACGGACCGACCGAGTTGGCACTGCACGACGACACCGCGATGCGATTTCGCGCCTACGGCTGGCACGTAATCGAACTCGGCGAGTCGGCCAACCAGCCCGACACCCTCGAGGCCGCGGCCCACGAGGCCATGGCCGAGACCGAGCGGCCCACGCTCGTCATCTTGCGTTCGCACATCGGCTTTCCCGCGGTGGACATGATGGACCGACGCGAGGCCCACGGCTCGCCCTTCTCGGCCGAGTCGATTTCGGCCGCCAAGACCCTCCTCGGTGTCGTCGACGAGCCCTTTCACCTGGACCCGACGATCCGTGAGGGTCTGCTCGAGGGATTGGCGTCACGCCGCGAGACGCGCATCGCGTGGTACGAGCGCCTGGCGGCATCGGGTGAGGCCGGTCGGCGACTGCGTGAGCAGCTCGATTCGAATGGCGCCGCCCACTTCAGCGAACACCCCGTTCCCTTCGAGGGCTCCACCATGGTGGCGACGCGCAAGGCGCTCCAGCGCGCGATGGACACGTACTTCCCCCAGACTCACGCGATGACGGCGGGTTCGGCCGATCTCACCGACAACACCGGCGTCATCTTGAAAGGCACCCGGGCGCAAGGCGTCGCGCACCCCGGAGGTCGTCAGATCCACTACGGCGTGCGCGAGTTCGCCATGGGCGCCATCCTCGTTGGCCAGGCCCACCACGGCGGCGTGCGTCCGGTCGGCTCGACGTTCTTCGTCTTTAGCGACTACATGCGCCCTGCGATTCGCCTAGCGGCACTGAGTCACGCCAGCGCGCTATTCGTCTTCACCCACGACTCGGTGGGCGTTGGCGAAGACGGTCCCACCCACCAGCCGGTTGAGCACCTGATGAGCCTGCGCGCGATGCCCCACCTGCACGTGGTGCGCCCGAGCGATGCAAACGAGACGCTCGACCTTGTGGGCCGCTACCTGTCCAAGGCCCATCCCCCGGCGACGGCGCTCGTCCTCTCGCGCCAGGACGTCGCGGTCTTTGACGGCGACGACGCCGCGGCGTCGGCCCTGGGAGCCCACCGTGGCGGCTACGTCGTGCGCGAGGACCCCAGTGCCCGCTACACCTTGGTCGGCACGGGTTCTGAGGTGTCCCAGTGTTTGGCCGCGAACGAGGAGCTTGCCCGACGTGGCGTGGCGACTCGCGTCGTGGCCTTGCCCTGCTGGGAGTGCTTCGAGGAGCAGAGTGACGCGTACCGCGCGTCGGTACTACGTCGTGATGTCCCCTCGGTCGCCCTCGAGGCCGGCGCCACGCTCGGGTGGTTTCGCTACGTCGACCACGCCATCGGTATCGACACTTTCGGACTCTCCGGACCCGCTCCGTACTTGTTTGAGCACTTCGGCCTCAACGCCGATGCCCTGGTGGCCCACGTCATGGAGGAGCTACACCAATGACCAGACTCAACGATCTCTACGAGGTCTACGGACAGAGCCCGTGGATCGATAACATCCGCCGCGACTGGCTCCAGGACGGCACGCTGGCGCGACTCGTCGAACAGGGTGTTCGCGGCGTGACATCGAATCCGTCGATCTTCGCCAAGGCCCTGGCCACGTCGACGGCCTACGACGACGCAATTCGCCACGCCGGGCCT
The DNA here is from genome assembly GCA_021849765.1 of Actinomycetes bacterium. The sequence goes on from JAJZSM010000030.1 coordinate 7,017, forward strand.
CTCGAACCCGAGGAACTCTTCGAGAGGCTCGCCGTGGGCGACGTGCGCGACGCCTGCGACGTGCTGGCCGACGTTCACGGGGCGGCCCAGGCCGACCTGGCATCCGGCCGCCGCCGCCACGGCGACGGATTCGTCTCGCTCGAGGTCTCACCGCGCCTGGCGCGCGACACCGAAGCGACGATCGCCGCGGCCCTGCGATTGTGGAACGAAGTGGACCGGGCGAATCTCATGATCAAGATCCCCGCCACGGTCGAGGGTCTGCCCGCGATTAGCGAGGTTCTCTCACACGGCGTCAACGTCAACATCACGCTGATCTTCTCAGTCGACCGCTACGCCGACGTGATCGGCGCGTGGGCGAAAGGTCTGCGCGGGGCGATCGCGGCGGGTCACGACATCTCGCGCCTGGCGAGCGTGGCCTCCTTCTTCGTTTCGCGCGTCGACGTCGCCGTGGACAAGCTGTTACCTGAGGGCGACCCCCGCCGCGGCACGGCGGCGAACGCCCAGGCGGCCCAGGCCTACGACACGTATCGGAGGCTCTTCGACTCGCCCGAGATTCTCGAGTTGCTCGGCCGTGGGGCCCAGGTCCAGCGCCCGCTGTGGGCGTCGACGTCAACGAAGAATCCCCTCTATGACGACCTGCTCTACGTGAACGCACTCGTGGCCCCGGAGACCGTGAACACGATGCCCGACGCGACACTCGACGCGGCGTTGGACCACGGAAGGTTCGCGGCGTCGCTCTTGCTTGACACGACGATTCGCCGCGCTGAGGCGTCACGACTCGAATCCCTAGAACCCGAGGTTTCGATGTCCGAAGTAACTGCACAGCTCGAGCGAGAAGGTGTCACCGCCTTCGTGGCCTCCTACGAAGAGGTTCTCTCCACCGTCGCGGCCGCCCAGTCGCGACTGACGTAGACGCCGAACGCAACGTTGCGGCGTTTGCGCTCTGCATGCGGCGTCGGTGGTGTCCCTCCATGCGACATCGGTGTGAACACGGTTCACGGCTCGACTTGACGTCCTAGGATGACGCCATGACGATGCTGGGTTCGCCTCTCTCCGCGTCGGACCTGCTGCGCACGCCCCTCGAGGATTTGGCTCGCGAGGCAGTCGCGATCGCCCGTGCGACGTATGGATCGGTCGTGACCTATTCACCCAAGGTGTTCATCCCCCTCACCAAGCTCTGCCGAGATCGCTGCGGATACTGCACGTTCGCCCAAGCGCCCGCCCACGTCGAGAGCCCCTTTCTCGCTCTCGACGAGGTGATGACCATTGCCGAGGCGGGTCAGCGCGCCGGCTGCAGCGAGGCGCTCTTCACCCTGGGCGAGCGGCCCGAACTGCGCTACGACGAGGCCGCACGATGGCTCGCGGCACGTGGATACCGCTCAACCGTCGATTACGTAGCGAACGCTGCTCAGATGGTCCTCGAGTCAACGGGGCTTCTCCCCCACGCCAACGCGGGCGCGCTGTACGCACACGAGCTGGCTCAGTTGCGTACGGTGAGCGCCTCTCAAGGCATGATGCTTGAAACCCTGGCCGACGTCGCCGCGCACCGCCTCGCGCCTGATAAATCGCCCGCGAGGCGTCTGGCCACCCTGTACGCCGCGGGAGAGCTACAGATCCCCTTTACTACCGGCCTGCTCGTGGGGATAGGCGAATCGCGCGAGGACCGTCTTGCGACTCTCGCGGCGATCGCAGAGGCGCACGAGCGATTCGGCCACGTTCAAGAGGTCATCGTCCAGAACTTCCTGCCCAAGGCGCGTACCGCCATGGCTCAGCACCCTGCGCCCGCGGACGAGGAGTACCACTGGACGATCGCCGCGGCACGCTTGATGCTGCCGGCTTCGATCCATCTCCAAGCCCCGCCGAATCTCAGCGACGACCCCACCGCGTTGCTCAATTTTGGCATCGACGACTTTGGCGGAATCTCGCCGGTAACGATCGACCACGTCAATCCCGAACGAGCCTGGCCAGCCGTGGCGACGCTCTCCGAACAGTGCGCGTCGCACGGATTGCACCTCGTAGCGCGACTGACTATCTACCCCGAGTTCGCGATCCAGGGCGAGCGCTTCGTTGACGAGCGCGTACGCCCGGCGATGCTGTCCGGCGCCGATTCGCTGTTCCTGGCGCGCGACGGAAACTGGAGCCCGGGCCTCGACTCGCCTCCCCCCCCGCCGTCTTCTCCCCGCGTCACCACCAGCGACGTGAGGGCGATCCTAGGTAGATACGAGCCTGGATACGCCTTCGAACACCGTGAACTCGTTACCCTCTTTGGCGCGCGCGACGGCGACTACCACGCAATTCGCGAGCTCGCCGACGACGTGCGCCGCGAGCGCGTCGGCGACGACGTCAGCTTTGTCGTCAACCGCAACATCAACTACACCAACGTCTGCACGTTTAAGTGCCGCTTCTGCGCCTTTTCCAAGGGGCCGCTGTCTCTCAACCTGCGTGGCGACCCCTACCTGCTCAGCCTCGACGAGATCGCCGAGCGGGTGCGCGAGGCCGAGGCGCGCGGCGCGACCGAAGTCTGCCTCCAGGGCGGCATCCATCCGAACTTCGACGGCGACTACTACGTCGATGTCTTGGCCGCGGTACGAGCCGGTTCACCCACCATCCACATCCACGCCTTCAGCGCCCTCGAGGTATTCGAGGGGGCTCGCCGCTCGGAGATGGACCTCGAGAGCTACCTCATGCGCCTGCGAGACGCGGGTCTCAAGACACTGCCAGGGACCGCAGCCGAAATCCTCGATGACCCCGTGCGCGCCATCTTGTGCCCCGACAAGATCTCCACTGATCAGTGGCTTGCCGTGCACCGCGCCGCGCATCACGTGGGCCTGCGCTCGAACATCACGATCATGTTCGGCGCCATCGAAACGCCGGACAGTTGGGCTCGTCACCTGCTGGTGACGCGCGCGCTGCAAGAGGAGACCGGGGGATTCACCGAATTCGTCCCCCTGCCCTTCGTGCACATGGCGACGCCGCTATTCCTGCGTGGACGCGCCCGGCGTGGCCCGACCTACCGCGAGACGGTACTGATGCACGCTGTTGCGCGTCTGCACTACGCGACGTTGATCGACAACATCCAAGTCAGTTGGGTCAAGATGGGCGTCGAGGGCGCGCGTGACATCCTGCGCGCCGGGGCCAACGACGTCGGCGGCACCTTGATGGACGAGAACATCTCGCGCGCGGCTGGCGCCACCCACGGCCAGGAGATGGACGCGGCGACTCTAGAGGCGTTGGTCGAGCCGCTCGGACGTCCCCTGCGCCAGCGTGGCACGCTCTATCAGACGCTCTAGATGCACGACTTCGCGGACTCCTTCGTTAACGCCCTGACGGCCCGATATCCCCAAGACGTGGTGCGCACTCGCGAGTTGCGGGCTCTTACCGAATCAATCGTCGAGTTAGCGGCGGCGAGGGCCTCGAGTGACGACTTGGGCATCGCGGTCAACGCGTTGACCGAGCTCGTCGCGGCTAGTACCGTCTTCTCACCCTGGCACGAGCGTCCCAAGCTGACGGTCTTTGGTTCGGCGCGCGTAGGCGAGAACGACCCCCACTACGCGATGGCCGAGCGCCTCAGCGCCGCGATGGCCGAGCGGGGATGGATTACCGTCTCGGGCGCCGGACCGGGCATCATG
>JAJZSM010000031.1:0-4565 GCA_021849765.1 Actinomycetes bacterium
GATCTCACGAAGTACGGGATTAAGTAGTACCTGACGATGACGACGACCCCCGAATCGACGAGTCCCCTCACGCCCCCGAAAGGGGTGTCGGTATCCGCTGATTCGGGGGTCGCGCCGTCGGCCCTGCTGAGTCTGCGGGGCATCACGAAGAGCTTCGGCGCTGTTGAGGCGCTGAAGCACGTCGACCTCGATATTCCCGCCGGCCAGGTAACCGCGCTTATCGGCGACAATGGTGCCGGTAAGTCGACGCTGATCAAGGCCATCGCCGGTATCTACGCGCCCACGAGCGGCGACATCTTCTGGGAGGGGCGTAAGGTCACCATGCACACGCCGCGAGACGCCGAGAATCTCGGTATCGCGACGGTGTATCAGGACCTCGCGCTGTGCGACAACCTCGACATCGTCCAGAACATGTACCTCGGTCACGAAGAAAGCCGCCACTTCACGTTGGACGAGATCAAGATGGAACTCAACACCAAACGCGTGTTGAGCGAGTTATCCGTTTCAACCGTGCAATCGGTTCGTCAGTTGGTCGGTTCACTCTCGGGTGGCCAGCGCCAGGCGATCGCCGTCGCGAGGGCGGTCATGCACGAGTCCAAGCTGGTGATCATGGACGAGCCGACGGCCGCGCTTGGCGTCTCGCAGACGGCGCAGGTTATCGATTTGATCAAACGACTGGCGTCACGCGGCATCGCGGTGCTCGTCATCTCACACAACCTCGTCGACGTCTTCGAAGTCGCCGACCGGATCGCGGTCATGTATCTCGGCACGCTCGTCAGTAGCGGCCCAGCCGCCAACTATGACACCTCGAGCGCGGTCGAGATCATCACCACGGGCGGTTCACGGTCCGATGTTGCGGCCTCGGTCAACTAAGTACACGAACAAAGGATTCTTCGGTGTCTGACAATTCCGAGACCGCAGTCGTTGCGCGCGCCAGCGCCGACGGTGCGCTGCGGGGTCAACTCAAGCGGCTTCGTCAGGGTGACAAGGGGCTGCTGCCCATTCTCCTCGGGCTCATCGTCCTGGTCATTTATTTCGAGATACGCAACAGCGTCTTCCTCTCGTCGGGGAACCTCACCAACCTCTTTGTCCAAGCGACAATCTTCATCCTGCTGGCGATGGCTGAGATCTGGCTGCTCCTGCTCGGTGAGATCGACCTATCCGTCGGGTTCGTGAGCGCACTCGGTGCCACGACGGCGGTTATTCTGCTCGACAATCAGTTCCACTGGCCCTGGTTTGCCGCGCTACCGCTCGCGATACTCGTCACGACCGCCATCGGCACACTGCAGGGTTTCATCATCATCAGACTTCGCCTGCCGTCCTTCATCGTCACCCTGGCTGGCTTGCTCGGGTGGGAGGGCGTGCTCATTTTCTTCGTCGACCGTCAAGGGACGGGTGGGACGATCCCGGTGCAGGAGAAGGTCCTTTACGACCTCGTCAACGCCAATCTCTCGCCGGTGTGGACGTGGATCTTCGTGCTCGCGTGCCTCGCGGTACTGATCTACCTCATCGTGCGGCGAGATCAGTCGCGTCGCTCGAGCGGACTGGATTCGGTGCCGCATTTCGTCACTATGGCCAAAGCGGTGACGCTGATCATCGCGGGCGTGGTGCTGGTCTTGATCTTCAACCGGAATCGGGGCACCTTCACCGTGCTGGAGGGCATGCCGTATGCAATCCCGGTAGACATCGCGATGCTCGCCGCCGGCAGTTTCATCCTGACGCGCACAAGGGTCGGCCGCTACATCTACGCCATCGGCGGTAACGCCGAGGCGGCACGTCGGGCCGGGGTGAACGTCAATCGATATCGTTTGCTGGCCTTCGTATTCACGGGATTCACCGCTGGTGTGGCGGGGCTGATCTACGCGTCGCGCCTCGGCGGAATCTCGGACAACGTCGACAGCAACCTCGTTCTACTTGCGGTGGCGTCGGCGGTCATCGGCGGGACGAGCCTGTTCGGCGGTCGGGGCAAGATGATCCACGCGGTCATCGGTGGACTCGTCATCGCGACCATCTACAACGGTATGGCCCTGATCAATATGAGCGCCGCGACGCAGTACATCGCGACGGCCCTGGTGTTGTTGGTGGCGGTGGCGATGGACGCGGTCGCCCGGCGGGGCTCGACACCCTCGCGCTAGAGCGGTGCCGCGCGAGACCGGTAGGCTGGAGGACCGCGTTGTCCTCGTGACGGGGGCGAGCCGCGGTATCGGACTCGCAATAGCGCACGCGTGCGCGCGCGAGGGAGCCCGAGTGGTGATCACCGCTCGTCACCTCGACGAGCTCGAATCGGCGCGCGCGACGTTCTCCGACGAGTCACGGGTCTTTATCCGCCCGTCCCACGTGGGTTCACGCGCGAGCGCGATTGACCTCGCGGCGTGGGTGGTGGCGAGCTGCGGATCGCTGGATGTCCTCGTCAACAATGCGGCGACGAATCCCTACTTCGGACCACTGGTGGACATCGACGACGCGAGGATGGTAAAGACCTACGAAGTCAATCAAGCCGCGATTGTCACGCACGTGTCGGCGGCGTGGTACGCGTGGATGCGTGAGCACGGCGGCGTCGTGCTCAACGTTGCGTCGATCGGGGGGCTATCGGTCGAACCGGGGATCGGCTGGTACAACGTGACCAAAGCGGCCGTCATCCAGATCACCAAACAGTTCGCATGGGAACTCGCGCCGAAGGTCCGCGTGAACGCAGTCGCGCCCGGGCTGGTTCGCACCGCGTTCGCCCGTGGACTGTGGGAGGAGCACGAATCGGCCGTCGCAGCCAACATCCCCCTCGGACGTATCGGCGAGCCCGAGGACATTGCGTCCCTCGCTGTGACCCTAGTCAGCGATGATTCGTCGTGGGTGACGGGTCAGACGTTCGTGGTCGATGGTGGGACGATGACCAAACCATCGGGCGGGGTCAGCTGAACGTCACTGCAAGTAGGGCAGGTCACTACGGCGAATCTTGCCGTTACCCGTCCTCGGGATGGCAGCGACGTAGCGGATCTCCTTGGGCTTGGCCCAGGGCCCGATCCGTTCGGCGGCGACCCCACGGATCTCGTCGTCGACGCGTTCGCCGTCGGTGACCACCAGGGCCACCACGCGTTGGCCCCACTGAGGATCGTCGACCCCGGCGACGGCGACGTCACGGACATGGTCGAGTCCGGAGAGGGCGCTCTCCAGGTCCTCGGGCCACACCTTCTCCCCACCGGTGTTGATCGTGTAGGCGAGTCGTCCGCGTACGGCAAGGCGACCGTCGACGACTGTTCCGCCGTCCCCGGTCGGGAACCAGTCGTCGGCGCCGTCGGGGCCGACGATCCGAGGGCGATCCATGGAACGATACGAACGAAAGAGCGTGGGTGAGCGCACGATGATCTCACCGTCGACACTGGCTAGTTCGACGCCGGGTAGTGCTTCGGCGTCATAGACGACGCCCGAGCCGGTCTCGGTCATGCCCCACGTGGTGATCACGTTCGCCTCGGTGAGTGACGGCGGGCGTGCACCGCCGAGCAGGACCACCTCAAAGCCGCTCAGGTCGTGGCGCGCGAGGTGAGTTCGCACGACCGAGACGTGTGTCGCGCCTCGTGTTACGGCACCAGCGAAATCGGTCGGGTCACCCCAGGTCAGCGAGGCCTCGTCGAGGATCGCCCGAAGCAGTACGGCGAGCCCACCGATGTGGTTGGCGGGTAGGACGGGGAACCAGACGGGGTCAGATCCGTGGCGGAGCGTGGCCTGGGTGATGCGGGCGCTCGCGCGCAGTGCCGACCACGTGATCTCCGCGGCCTTGGGCGGTCCGCTCGACCCTGAGGTCAACATGACGAGTCCAATCTCGTCGTCGACGGGGCGACCGGTAGTCAACCTGGTACGGCCGTCGGGCCCCCAGCGCACCGTGGCGCCGAGCGCGCTGAGCTGTTCCAGGCGCTGGCGGACGCTCAATCGTTGATCAAGGACACAAAACGCCGTTGCGTCCTCGACGCAGTCGCGCAGCGCACGTTCCAGATCGGGGCCGAGTTCGAAGTCGAGTGCGAAGAGATCGGCCACGAAATGATGTTAGGGCGAGGCAGTGGCGTACCACGTGGCCGACCGACGAGGTTCCGCTCCAGATGACACAAAAAGGGAACCGTGATGGCGTGACTACGTCACTGGCGCCGAGCCCGGGGGATTCTTGAGTCAGCGACGCGACGTCGGCTGCGCACGTGCTGGTGTGACGTCGTGCGGGCGAGACTCGTGCAGTCTGTCCATTGGTTGCGCCACACGACCGTGTTGGTAGCGTGGTCGCCATGACTGAGACCGTTATCCAAGGACCGCCAGTTGACCCTGTGGATCAGTTCCGCACCATGGCACTGCCGGTATGGCAGATCGAGGGGGAATACCGCGACATCATCTACGAGGTTGGCGAGGGGATTGCGCGGATCACCATCAATCGACCCGAGCGTCGTAACGCCTTTCGACCTCAGACGCTTTTCGAGCTCGCCGACGCCTTTGAGCGCGCACGGGACAACACTACGGTCGGCGTAATCGTCCTGACCGGTGCCGGCCCCGACGCGTTCTGCTCGGGCGGTGACCAGAAGATTCGTGGC
>JAJZSM010000031.1:4575-10641 GCA_021849765.1 Actinomycetes bacterium
GGACGGTTATATCGGCGATGACGATGTCGCACGGCAGGGCATCGGACGGTTGAACGTGCTGGATCTACAGGTCCAGATCAGGCGGCTTCCCAAGCCCGTCATCGCCTCCATCGCCGGGTACGCGATCGGTGGTGGGCACATTTTGCATCTGGTGTGCGACTTGTCCATCGCGGCCGACAACGCTCGTTTCGGTCAGACCGGCCCGAAAGTGGGCTCCTTTGACGGTGGTTACGGTTCGTCACTGCTCGCGCGCTCGATCGGTCTCAAGCGGGCTAAGGAGGTGTGGTTCCTCTGTCGCCAGTACGACGCCGCGACCGCGCTCGACTGGGGGCTCGTGAACACCGTGGTCCCCTTGGCGGATCTCGAGGCTGAGACCATCGCGTGGTGCCGCCAGATCCTCACCCTTTCGCCGATCGCGCTTCGCATGCTCAAGGCCGGCTTCAACGCGGCCGATGACGGACTGGCGGGGGTTCAGCAATTGGCGGGTGACGCGACGATGCTCTTCTATATGTCCGAAGAGGGACAGGAAGGTCGCAACGCCTTCGTCGAGCACCGTACGCCGGATTTCTCGAAGTTCCCCAAGCGTCCATGACGCCAGCCCCCGGGGCCATCAACCGGTGGGTGCTCGCGGCGCGGCCGCGGACGTTGCCGGCGGCCGTCGTGCCAGTCGGAGTGGGGGCCGCCCTCGTGCGACCCGAGACGATCAACTGGTTGAACACCGTGCTCGCGGCCGCGGTGGCGTTGTGGCTGCAGATCGGGACGAATTACGCGAATGACTACTCCGACGGTGTTCGCGGCACCGATGAGCAGCGTGTCGGGCCGTTCCGTCTCACGGCGTCAAAGTTGGTGCCGGCTCGGTGGGTGAAGTTCGCGGCCTTCGCGTGCTTCGCACTCGCGGCGGTAGCCGGACTCGGGCTCGCGGCTCGCACGTCCTGGTGGTTGATTGCGCTCGGAGCGAGCGCAATACTCGCGGGTTATCTCTACACTGGTGGACCGAAGCCCTACGGGTACCTCGGTCTGGGCGAACTCTTCGTGCTGCTCTACTTTGGCCTGCTCGCCACGGTCGGCACGGCGTACGTACAGCACCGCCACGTGATCGGCGCGGCGTGGTGGATTGGTCTAGCCACGGGCGCCATGGCCTGTGCGCTCCTCGAAGCGAACAACCTTCGTGACGTCCTCGGGGACATCGAAGCCGGGAAGCGGACCCTCGCCGCGCGATTGGGTCGCGAACGAGGCGCGTGGCTCTTCGGCGCGTGCGTCGCACTCGTCGCGATCGGGCTCGCCGCGGGGGGTGAGCCCATCGTGGCGCTCGTCGCCGTGGTCGCCTACATCCCGGGCGTGCGCATGGCGTTCTCGCCGCGTAGCGGGCGGGAACTGCTCGCCTTGCTCCAGTCGTCCTCACGCGTCCAACTGCTGCTTGGCGCGCTGCTCATCGTGGTGTACACATTCTCCCGTTAAATCAGGAACTCGATGACGTGCTGGGCGGTCAGGTCCGGTTGCGCCAAGTGGGCGGCGTGGCCAGCGCGTTCCACCACGACTGCCGCGCCGACGGGTACACCAGAGGCGATTGCACGGGCCTCACTGGCGAACTTGTGGTCCAGTTCACCGGCCAGCGCGAGGGTCGGGGCAGTGATCGAACGGATTTGTTCGCCGAGCCACGTCTGAGTACCCGTTCCACAGCGGCGCAGCGACTCGGCGAGCCCGCGTGGATCGCGGCTCCGACTTGCGAGTTCCTCGGGATCCGGTTCGAGGTCGGCGAACAAGGGCTGGGCGAGCCACTCGGCGAGAAAGACTTCAGCGCCCACGGCCTCGATATGGTCGGCCAGCGCGTCGTCGCGGCGGCGGCGGTCCTCTCGTTGCGAGGCGTCCTCGATGCCCCGTGTTGCACCGAGGAGCACGAGGCGGGACACGACCTCGGGATGGCGCAGCGCCACGTGGAGCGCGACGCGTCCGCCGAAGGAGTATCCGCCGAGATCGCAGGGTGCATCGAGCAGCTCGGCCACCAGGTCGGCGCATTCGTCGAGGGATGCCCAGACGGTCGCCGCCGTACCGTGGCCCGGCAGGTCGAGTGTCCAGAGTTCGCGAGTCTCTGTCAGAATGGAACGGAACCGGGCCGCGGACCGACTGGTTTGGGTGAAGCCGTGGAGCCAGAGGAACACGGGCCCATCGCCCTCGCGTTCGACCTTGAGGAGTGACATTGCAATCGAGCGTACCGAACCCGAGCGCCGTGCAGGCCACCTTCGCCGCCACCCTGTTTGACGAGTGGTACCGCCACGGACTGCGCGAGGTAGTCGTGTGTCCGGGCTCACGGTCCACGCCGTTAGCGATTGCCGCGGCGGGCCACGGCGACTTGACCGTACACGTGCGGGTGGACGAGCGCAGCGCCGGATTCTTCGCTATCGGCCGTGCGCTCGCGACGTCGACGCCGGTCGCGATCGTCGTGACGAGTGGGACCGCTGCGGCCGAGCTGCACGCGGCCGTTGCCGAGGCGGACCTCGCCGGCGTGGCACTGCTCGTGGTCACGGCCGACCGACCGAGTGAGCTGCACGGCGTCGGCGCCCCCCAGACGATTGTGCAGCGGGACCTCTACCGGTCCGCGGTGCGTCGATTCGAGGAACCCGGGGTGGCGAGACTCGAGGCGTCATCGAGTTGGCGGCCTTTGGCGAGCCGGTGCTGGTGGGCCGCGGTCGGTGTGGACGGAAGCGGTGGCCCGGTCCACATCAACGCCGCCTTCGTCGAACCCCTCGTCGCGGACCCGCTGCAGTTGCCCGGTGGGCGCGTTGATGGTGAACCGTGGCGACGGGAGGAACCGCGCAGCGTGTTCGCAGGTGAGATTGACGTTCGTGGCCAGCGCGTGCTCGCCGTGGTGGGCCGAGGCGTCGACCGCGAGACAGTGGCGTCGATGAATGACCGCGGATGGGCCGTCGTCGGTGACGCGACGGTGGCCTCGACGATCGCGCACTACGACGGTCTGCTTCGCGACCCGGGTTTCGCCGACGCGGCGCGTCCCGACGTGGTCGTGCGACTTGGTGGCCTGCCCGCCTCGAAGGTCCTCGGCGAACAGCTGCGCCGCTGGCGTATACCCGCGGTGGCCTGGCGCGGTTGTGGCGCCCTGAGCGACCCGGACGGCGCGATCGGCATCTCCTACCCAGGACTGCCCGATTTCGCCGAGCAACGCCTGCACGCCGACGGCGCCTACCGCGAGTTCTGGGTTCGCGCCTCCACCGCGGTCGAAGAGTGGTTAGAGGCGCGCGAGTCACTCGATGGACCCTTGAGTGAACCCGACGTGGCCCGGGCCGTCGTCGCGGCCAGTTCGGAGCAGGCGGTGGCGTTGGTGGTCGGATCGTCGATGCCGGTACGCGACGTCGAGTGGTGGGCGCCGCCGCGCACGTCACCGACGTTCGCCAACCGGGGAGCGAACGGGATCGACGGTGTCGTGTCGACGGTGATGGGTGTCGGGGCCGGCGCTTCGGTAGTCGGACTGGTCGGTGACGTGACCTTCCTGCACGACGTCTCGGGACTGGTCGACGGTCTCGGTACCAGTGGTGGCCGTTGCGTGCTCGTCGTCGTGGACAACAACGGTGGTGGGATCTTCTCGTTCCTGTCCCAGGCGACGGCGCTACGTGCACCGGATTTCGAATCGCTCTTTGGCACCCCGCGACAGCACGACATCGAAGCCGTCGCGCGCGCCTTCGGCCACGAGGCGGTCTCGGTGAGCACCAGAGCGGCCTTGCGAGCGGAGATTGACGCCGGCCTACTCCGTGACGGCGTCACGGTGGTTGTCGCGCGCGTGCCCGATCGCACGACCAACGTGACGATCCACGACGAGTATGTGGCCGGCGTCGCGGGTGTTTGGCGGTCTAGCCACTCGTGATCGCAGCCCTGCCGAGTTCGCTCATCGCGGCGTTCCCCCTGGCCTTCGCCGCGGGACTGGTGTCGTTCATCTCACCCTGCGTCCTGCCCCTCCTGCCCGGCTACCTGGCGTTCCTGAGCGGTGCCACCGGCGGCATCAACGGCCGTACCGGTCGCGGACGGGCGGTCGCCGGTTCTCTCGCCTTCGTGGTGGGCTTCGCGCTCGTCTTCGTGAGTTTTGGCGCGGCCTTCGGCGGGCTCGGCAGTTCGTTGCGCACACATCAGCGAGGCCTCGAGATTGCCTTCGGCGCGATCACGATCGTGCTCGGACTGTTCTTCGCGGGGTGGTGGCCATCGTCGTGGCTGCAACGAGAGCGGCGCGCTCATCACCTGCCACGCGCTTCGGTGCTCGGTGCCGCGTTATTGGGTGTGCTGTTCGCGCTGGGCTGGACACCGTGCATCGGACCGACCCTGGCGGCAATCTTGGGCCTCGCGGCCTCCTCCTCGGGGGCCACCGCCCTGCGCGGGTCGATCCTCGCGTTCGTGTACTGCCTCGGACTGGGTCTGCCGTTCGTGGTCGCGGCGATCGCGACCGAGTGGATGGCCACGGCGTCGAACTGGTTGCGCCGGCACCACCGACTCATCGGACGTATCGGCGGGGTCCTGTTGATCCTCATTGGACTGGCCGAGATCAGCGGCGCGTGGCAGGCGTTCGTACTGTGGCTCCAAGTGCACTTCCCCGCGAGCAACGCGATCCTCTAGACCGACGTGATTGGACGCTCTCGTAGACTTCGACCATGAGCCTGCGTGAAGACTGGCAGTTCCGGGGACTGGTCCATCAAGCCACCGACGACGGAGTCCTGGATCGACTGAGCGCAGGCGGGGTGACGGCCTACATCGGCTTCGACCCCACGGCCTCGTCACTGCATCTCGGTGGACTGCTGCAGATCTGCAACCTCCGACGCCTGCAGATCGCGGGAAACCGGCCGATTGCGTTGGCCGGTGGCGGCACCGGGTTGATCGGCGACCCCAGCTTCAAGGACGCTGAACGCCCGCTCTTGACCCGCGACCAGCTCGAGGCGAACCTCGACGGAATCCGTAGCCAGCTCGAACGGCTCCTGGACTTCTCGGCGTCGGCCGGTCCGGCGCGGGCGATGGTGCTCAACAACGCGGACTGGCTGACGACGATGCCGTTGACCGACTTCCTCCGTGACGTCGGAAAACACTTCACCGTTAACCAGATGGTGGCCAAGGAGTCGGTGCGCAGTCGGTTGGACCGTGAAGACGTCGGTCTCTCGTTCACCGAGTTCTCCTACATGCTGCTCCAGGCCTACGACTTCTTACGCCTCAACGTCGATCACGGCTGCACCCTCCAGTTGGGCGGCTCGGACCAATGGGGTAACATCACGATGGGCGCCGAACTGGTTCGAAAGGTGACGGGCCAGTCCGCCGCTGGCCTCACGTCACCCCTGCTCCTGCGCCCCGACGGGCGAAAGTACGGCAAGTCCGAAGGCGGCAACGAGCGCGTCTGGCTGGACCCCGCCATGACCTCGCCGTTCGCCCTGTACCAGTTCCTCTTGAACAGCGAGGACGAGATGACCCCGACGCTCCTGCGGTTCTTCACGTTCCTCGATCACGAGACCATCAGCGAATTGGATGAGTCACTGCGCGTTGACCCCCAAGCCCGTCGCGCGCAGCGCGCCCTCGCGAACGCGGTAGTGGCCATGGTCCACGGCGAGGACGCCGCTCTGCGTTCAGCGCGCGCCGGTGAGGCACTGTTTAATGGATCCATCGCCGAACTGGACGAGGCGACCTTCCTCGAGGTCCTCGCCGACGCGCCATCGTCGACGGTAGACCGCGAAGCGGTGCGCGTCGGACTGGACCCGGTGGACGCACTGGTACTCACGGGACTCGCATCCTCCAAGGCCGAGGCGCGTCGGTTCCTCGACCAGGGTGGCGTCTACCTGAACAATCGCCGGATCGAGAGCGACGCGCGAATCGAGCTCTCGATGGCCCTGCACGATCGGTACCTGGTGTTGCGCCGAGGGCGGCGGCTGCTCCACCTCATGGTCGTCGCGTGATCCGTCGCGTCGGTGTCCTGCTCGCGGCGGGGTTGACACTGGCGGCGTGTGGGGCCACGGTGAGTAGCGCGTCGGCGCTGCGTGGCTGGGTTTCCCTGAGCGGGTATCACAACACGTCCCTCGCCATCGTGGC
>JAJZSM010000032.1 GCA_021849765.1 Actinomycetes bacterium
GACGTGTCCGTCTACGCTCAAGCCGTGGCGCACTACGCGAAGGTCGTAACGGTCTCGGACTCCGCGAGCGTCGGGGAGCGCGTCGACACCGCGGGCCCGGCCGTGAGCGCTCAACTCGCCCGGGCCGGATTCGAGATCGTCGACGAGCGGGTCGTCGCCGACGGGGTCGAGTCAGTGGCGTCGACCCTTCGCGACCTCGCCGCGGGATTCGCCGGGCTCATCGTCACGACCGGGGGAACGGGGTTCGCGCCACGGGACCTGACGCCCGAGGCCACCTTGTCGGTGATCGAGCGCGAGGCACCCGGATTCGCCGAAGTCATGCGAGCAACGAGTCCCTACGGTGCGCTGTCGAGAGGTCGATGTGGGACCTTCGGGTCGAGCCTGGTCCTGAATGTCCCAGGGTCGCCGAAGGCCGCGCTCGAGTGTCTCGCGGCCGTAACGCCGATGCTCGTGCACGCGCTGGCACTGCTCGCGGGAACGAGCGACGCTCACCCGCCCGAAACCGGAGGCACCACCGCGATCTCGTCAGTCGGACCCACCGCGTGATCGAGGGGCGCGTCCTCGCCATTCACCCACATTCGACTCCGCGCGACGATTTCGGCGAAGGGCACGCCGAAGCGAGCGTTCGCGTTCGCGATGACGTCGGCGAGGGTGCCACCGTCGACCTCCGCTTGACCAACGCCGGCCGCCTCGCGCGCCGGACCGAGCAACAGGAGTCGGCTCACGGGGCGAGATCGCTCACGTCAACGATGTCCTGAGCCTCCTCGCTCCAGGCCGAGCCGCCCTCCCAGACCTCGCGTTTCCACATGGGCACCGTTCGCTTCAGCGCGTCGATGCAGAACTGGGCGGCGTCGAACGCTTCGCGGCGGTGTGGCGACGCGACGGCGACCACGACGGCCGGTTCTCGGTTCTTGACCGTACCGATGCGGTGGTGGATCGCGATCGCGCGCACGACGGGCCAACGGTCGCGCGCAACGGCCACCACGTCGCGGATGCGTGATTCGGCGAGTGCGACGTCGGTCTCGTACTCGAGTTCGACGATCTCGTATTCGAAGCTCGACGTCGAGCGTGCGACGCCGCAGAAGGTCACCACCGCGCCGCAGTCGGCGCGGGTGACCCAGGTCGCGAGGTCGTCGGGTCGCAGCGGCTGGGCCGACACCGCCACCCATTCGTTCTCTTCGCGCACGACCATGGCCTCACCCTACTTTCGATGGGTGCCGTATCGAACCGGTCGACGTCCGCAGCGAGTAACCGCAGACGCGGCCGAATCGAGGCAAATCTGGCGCGTGTGCAGCACGAAACACCTAGTATCGACGCACAGCCGTACTCGAGATTGCGCACCACCAAGCCGTCGAGGAGTCATGATGTCCCTGGCACGACCCGCAGCGAACGCCTCGTGGACCCACCACCTCGCGCTTCGAGCGCTCGCGGTCGTGCTGCTCATCGGCACCGGTGTCCAGGGCGTTGTCGCGCGCGCGTCGGGTGCGACTCGTGGTCCCGTCGACGTACTCTACGCGGGGTCACTCCTCGATCTCATGCAGAATGAGATCGGCCCGGCGTTCAATCGTGCGACCCACTACAGCCTCGTCGGCATCGCCAATGGCTCCAAGACCCTCGCCGCCGAGATCAAGGGCGGCGCGGAGGTGGCCGACGTGTTCGTGAGCGCCTCGCCGAGCGTGAACAGGGAACTTGAAGGGTCGGCGAACGGGAACTGGGTTTCCTCGTATCACGTGGTTGGTCGTTCGCCGCTGCTACTCGGTTACAACCCGTCGTCGTCCTTCGCGGCCGCCTTGCGTTCGTCGCCGTGGTACGACGTCGTGGGCCGGCCGGGGTTCCTGCTCGGTCGTACCGACCCCGTGAGCGACCCCAAGGGTGCCCTCGCGGTGTTGGCCTTGCGAGACGCCGCACGTCGCTACGATCGTCCCCGACTGGCGTTACTCGCGAGCTCCGCGAACAACGTCTTCACCGAGGCGTCGCTCGTCGGTGAGCTTGACGCGGGCCAACTCGACGGCGGCTTCTTCTACGCGGTGGAGGCGTCGGCCGCGCACCTGCACACGGTCGCGCTCGTGGGTGTGCACCTCGCAGCCACGTTCACGGTCGCGCTGGTCAATCGCGCACCGCATCGCGCGGCGGCCCGCGCGTTCATCGCGTTCCTGCTCGGCCCACGAGGTCGCGCCATCTTGGGCCGTAATGGGATTACGCCCACGGCGGCGACGCTGAGTGCCACGTCGTCCCCGTGAGCGAGCGAAACCACGCCCTACGACCACTTCGATGGCTCGCGGGACTGGTGGTGCTCTACTTGGTGGCGCCGCTGGTGGCCTTTGCGGTGCGCTTCGCAACGACGCAACAACGGGGCTTTCACGAGCCGGGTCTCGTCGCTGCGTTGTGGACGTCGCTGAGCGGCGCGACGATCTCGCTCGTGCTCATCACCATCTTCGGCGTCCCGCTCGCCTTCGTGCTCGCGCGTTCACACGGTCGCCTGGCCAGAGTCGTCGGGGTGCTCGTGCAGATCCCACTCGCCCTGCCGCCACTGATGAGCGGCATCGTGCTGATCTACCTGGTCGGACCCTACACGTTCCTCGGCCGGCTCTTTCACCGCGGGCTCACCAATTCGCCCGCTGGCGTCGTCATCGCCATGACCTTCGTGGCCGCACCCTTTCTCGTCGTCGCCGCTCGCTCGGCCTTCGAATCGGTCGATCAGAGTCTGCTCGACGTTGCCGAGACGTTGGGCCACGGCGAGTGGTCGCGTTTCGTGCGCGTCGCGGTGCCCGTCGCGGCGCCGGGGATCCGCGGGGGAATGGTGCTCGCGTGGCTCCGCGCCTTCGGTGAGTATGGCGCGGTGGTGGTGCTCGCCTACAACCCCGCTACGTTGCCGATCTACACCTACAACCAGTTCAGTGGCACCGGTCTGTCGACGACGCTCGCCCCGACGGCCCTCGCGCTCGTTGTGGCGACCCTCGTCGTCGCCGCGAGTCGACTGCGCTGGCCGCGACGGCGACGGGTGCCCGACGGTGACGTGGGTACACCAGCGCCGGTACCCGCGACCCCGATCCGCTTCGGGGTCGACCATCGATTGGGCTCCTTTCACCTCCTTCTCGACTGTGCGCGTCCCGTGCGTCACCTCGCCGTGCTCGGTCCGTCGGGTGCGGGCAAGTCTGCCCTCGTGCGCAGCCTCGCCGGTCTCTACGGCTCAGGCGCCGCGCAGTTCTGGTGGGGTGACGAGTCGCTTGGCGAGGTCCCGGTGGTTCGACGGCGCGTGGGCTACGTCGCCCAAGGCTTCACGCTGTTCCCGCACCTGAGCGTCTGGCGGCAGCTGCTCTTTGCGCGCGCGGCGAAGCCCGAAATCGCGCGGTATTGGCTCGCACGGCTCGGCCTCGCGGGACTGGAATCGGCAATGCCGGCGCACCTGTCCGGCGGGCAGCGTCAGCGAGTCGCCCTCGCCCAGGTCCTGTGCGCCGAGCCGGCGGTGCTGCTGTTGGATGAGCCCTTCTCGGCGCTCGACGTGCCGGTGCGCCAGGACCTGCGTCGCCTGGTGCGTGAGCTCCAACGCGAGACGGGACTCTCGACGGTGCTCGTGACCCACGACCCCGAGGAGGCGGGTTTCCTCGCTGATGACGTGCTCGTGATCAGTGACGGGACCTCGCTACAGTTCGGCGCCAGCCGCGAGGTCTTCGCGCATCCCGCGTCCGCGGAGGTGGCGAGACTGCTCGGCATCGCCAATCTGCTCACGGGACGCGTCGTCGCCGGCGGGATCGAGAGCGGCGGGGTCGTGGTTAGTGCGCCGGTCGAAGGGCTCGCTCTCGATGACGAGGTGTCTTGGAGCGTCCGTCCCGAACGCGTGAACCTCGTGCGTTCGGTCCCGAGCGCGTCACCGGGGACGACGACGCTTTTGGGGACAATCCGAGATGTCGCCGACGTCGGGGTGGCGAGCGACGTCGTCGTGGACGTCACCGGGGCCTTCGCCGTGCTGGTGCGAAGTTGGGAGTCGGCCGAGTGGTCAATTGGCGACTCCTGCGCTGTGGTGGTGCGCGCCGCCGACGTCTCGTGCTGGCCACGCCACCGCGCGGTCGTCGCGTGAGGCGTTCAGAAAGTTGAGGGGATCTCCACGCCGACGTTCGTGGCTTTGACGACGGCGTCGACCACGACGCCGGGCTCGAGGTGCAGCTCGTCGGCGGCTTCGCGGGTGATCAGCGAGACGAAACGGTGCGGGCCGGCCTGAATGTCTACTTGGGCGACGACCTGGTCTCGCACGACGCGCGTGACGATGCCGACGAAACGGTTGCGCGCCGACTGAGCGCGGGGCTGGTTGAGGGCCGTTTCACCGCCGATTTCGACTGCCAGTCGTGCCAGGTCCGCGCCGTCGTAGTACCGCTTCCCATCGGGCGCGGTGGTGACCGGGATCCGACCCGCGCTCGCCCAGCGCCGCAGCGTGTCGACGCTCACGCCGAGGAGCTCGGCCGCCTGGCCCACTCGATAGGTGCTCATCGACACAGACTAACGAGCGGGGTTCGCGGTCGGGGTTACGGGGTCGAGGTCGTTCCGGTGTCTACCGTGACGTCGCGCGAGCAACCGATGGCGTGGACGAGGTCATCGTCGACTGAGCATCGGCGACGTCGGGGCCGTCGATGGCCCGTCGGTGCGATCGAACTCGGATCGGCGCGCGGCGAGGGACGTCAGCCGCCCGCCATCGCGCCGATGACGAAGTAGGCCTCGCGACCGGTCTCGACGTCGCGGGGCAGCGGTGCGTCCGGCGAGGTGTGCGAGAGGTCCTGCTCGCACGCGAAGAAGCGGATGAAGGGTCGACGCCGCTGGGTTGCGGGGTCGCGAATGGTTCCGACGAGGACGGGGTAGCGGGCCTCGAGCGCGTCGAGTACCGAACGCTGGCAGACCGGCGCGACTACGTCCAACTCGATCTCGCCGGGTACGTGAGTGAGCGTCTTCAGGTGTGCTGGCAGGACGACTCTGATCATGCCAGCGTTTGTACTTCAACCGATAGCACGGCGGGCAGGTCGCGCACGATGGCCTCCCAGGTGTCGCCGCCGTTCGCGGAGGCGTAGACCTGGCCGCCGGTCGTGCCGAAGTAGACGCCGCAGTCCTCGAGGGTGTCCACCGCCATCGCGTCGCGCAAGACGTTGACGTAGCAGTCGCGCTGGGGCAGTCCGGCGGTGAGCGGCTCCCATTCACCTCCGCCGGTGCGGCTGCGATAGACGCGCAGTTGGCCGTCGAGGGGAAAGTGCACCGAGTCACTGGTGATGGGCACGACGTAGATCGTCTCGGGTTCGTGGGCGTTCACGTCGATGACGAACCCGAAGTCGGTTGGCAGGTTCCCGCTGACCTCGAACCACGAGTCACCGGCGTCGTTGCTACGCATGATGTCCCAGTGCTTCTGCATGAACAGCACGTCCGGACGCGACGGGTGCATCGTGATGTGGTGCACGCAGTGTCCCACCTCGGCGTCTGAATCGGGGATGCCCTCGGAACTGAGTCCCCGGTTGATCGGCTTCCAACTCGTGCCAGCGTCGTCGGTGCGAAAGGCCCCGGCCGAGGAGATGGCGACGACGATCCGTGCGGGGTCCGCCGGACTCTCGATGATCGTGTGCAGGCACATCCCGCCGGCGCCCGGCTGCCACTGCGAGCCGGTCTCGTGGGTGCGCAGCCCCGAGAGCTCGTGCCAGCTAGCACCCGCGTCGCTCGTGCGAAAGAGCGCGGCGTCCTCGACGCCGGCGTAGACCGTGTCGGCGTCGAACAGCGACGGCTCGAGGTGCCAGACGCGGGCGAACTCCCAGGGGTGCGGCGTGCCGTCGTACCACTGATGGGTTCCGGGCACGCCGTCGTAGGGGAACTGGTTGCCGACCGGCTCCCACGAGGCACCGCCGTCGTCGGAACGCTGGATCAGTTGTCCGAACCAACCAGTCGACTGCGCGGCGAAGATCCGGTTCGGGTCGACCGGCGAGCCCTTCACGTGGTAGATCTCCCACCCGGCGAAGAGCGGACCTTCCACGCGCCAATTCCTACGCGAACCGTCCGCGGTGAGAATGAAGGCGCCCTTTCGGGTACCCACCAGTACACGCACGCTGCTCATAGACGCCCCCTCCGTTGCCGAGAACCGCTTGCGTCGCCCACCGTAGCGTCGAAGTTGCCGACCCGTTCAGCCGCCGATCATCGACATCGAACGGTGCGGTCGCAGGAATCCCGGTTCATTGATGGCGTGACCGGGAAACTTCGCCCACACCGCGCGCCGCAGCACGAGCTCGATTTCGCCGTCCTCACACCCGGCGCGCAACAGATCGCGCACCGCGTGTTCGTCGTCACTGAACAGGCAGTTGCGGATCGCGCCGTCGGGCGTCAGTCGGAGCCGGTTGCAGGTGCCACAGAACGGCTGGGTCACGGTCGAGATGAGGCCGATCTCGCCGACGCCGTCACGGAAGCGGAAGCGCTCGGCGGGCGCCACGCGACCAGGTTCGTCGACGGGTTCAAGGGGCCAGACGGCGTTGAGCGTATCGAAGACCACGCGTCCCGCTACGAGCCGCTCGCGACTCCACTCGCCGGACGCGTCGAGCGGCATGAACTCGATGAAGCGCACGACGCGACCCCTCGAGCGCGCGAAGCGCGCGAAGTCGAGCATCTCGTCGTCGTTGATGCCGCGCAACAACACGACGTTCACCTTGAGCGGTGCCAGCCCGACCGACTCAGCCACGTCCATGGCGGCGAGCACCGTCGCGAGGTCGCCGCGACGCCGGATGGACGCGTACCGTTCGGGACGTAGTGAGTCACAGCTGATGTTGACCCGGGTGAGCCCGGCCTCCCGCAGGGGCGCGGCGAGCGCCGCCAGTCGCGTGGCGTTGGTCGTCATCGCGATATCGGAGAAACCCAGCGCGCCGAGGCGTTTCACGAGGTCGACGACGCCGCGGCGCACGAGGGGCTCGCCACCGGTCAAGCGAATCGCGGTGACGCCAAGTCCGCGCGCGACGCGCGCGACGCGCTCGATCTCGTCGAAGTCGAGCAACTGTTCACGGGGTTGGAAGGTCATGTCCTCGGACATGCAGTAGACGCAGCGCAAATTGCATCGGTCGGTGATCGAGATGCGTAGGTCGTCGTGGATCCGACCGTAGCTGTCAATCAGCGCACCGGTGGTCGGCATCAACGTGGTTACGGGACGACGCGGTTCGACCAGGTGGCTCTTGACCGAGAGGGCGACGGGCGTCGACGTGCGCGGCGCGGGGGTGTCGCGCGCGTACGAGGCGTCAGTCAAGCGCTGGTCGTCGCTCATGGCCCGAGCCTAACGAGGGGCGCGCGAAAGTGATCCCCGCGCACCACGTCGCCGCGAAGGCGTTGTCGCGCTAGCATGCGCCCACGGCTGGGTCGATAGCGATCGACCCCGCGACGGAGGTAGGGATGGACAAGCCCTTCACGCACCTCGACGAGGACGGCCGCCTACGGATGGTTGACGTCTCTGACAAGGATCCGACCCGGCGACGTGCCGAGGCGAGTTGCGTCGTTCGTTCCCTCGTGGACGTATTCGCCCTGGGACCGAACGCCAACGGGCTCGACCCCGTCTTCGCCGCACGTCTGGCCGGCATCCAAGCCGCCAAACGCACCTCCGAGCTGATCCCGCTGTGCCACCCGATCAACCTGAACGACGTGCACGTGAGCATCACGCGCAGCGCCGATGCAGTGACGGTGCAGTCGAGCGTCGTCGCGGTGAACCGCACAGGCGTCGAGATGGAGGCGCTGACGGCCTGCGCGTTCGCGGCCCTCAACCTGGTCAGCGCGCTCAGCACCCTGGATGAGACCGCGCGGATCGCCGACCTCGTGTTAGATCGAAAGAGCGGAGGGAAGTCCGGTGACTGGGGACGACTCGTCGAGTCCCAACGAGCGGACGCGCGCGACGCCGACACCTAGCGAGTGCAACGTCTCTCGTTGTGGTCCGTACACTGAGCATCGTTGAGGCGGCGGTAGCGCTGGTAAGCCGTCGGCTCGGCGGGCCGAAGTAGGGGGTTAGGACGTCGGATCGAGCGCGTGAGAGGGTAGCGACTGTCCCCGTCGGGCGGCGCGTGTTCCTCGGCCTCGTCGGCCTCGGCGCGCTCGGGGTCGCCTTCGGCGGCGCCGTCCAGAGTCGCCTGGCCCGCGTGCTCGGCTCGGGATTCGCGGGACTACTGCCCGGCGGCGACCACTTCCGTATCTACTCGATCAACGGCGAGTTCCCGGTCATCTCGACGGCGCAGTACCGTCTGACGGTGAGCGGCCTCGTCGAGCGCCCGGCGAGCTTCACCTTCGACGACCTGCTCGCGATGCCCAGGACGTCGATGGTCACCGCCTTCCAATGCGTGACGGGCTGGCGGGTGCCCGACGTCGCCTGGGAGGGTGTCACACTCGCGCACCTCCTCGAGCGGGTGGGCGTGCACCCGGACGCGGTCGCGGTCACCTTCGAGTCCTACGACGGTGCCGACACCGAGAGTCTCACCATCGACCAGGCCCGCCTGCCCGACGTGATCGTCGCCTACCGGATGCTCGACGCACCGATCACGGTAGAGCACGGTGGGCCCGTTCGGCTCTACGTGGCGCCGATGTACGGGTACAAGTCACTCAAGTGGCTCTCGGCGATACGGGTCGTGGACGCGGTTGAGCCCGGCTACTGGGAACGCAACGGTTACCCGGTGAACGGCTGGCTCGATGGCTCGACCGGTGCGACCAATCCCAACCCGAGTCTGACGTGAGTGACGTCGGCGGCCCCGACCACGCGCGAGCGCGTCGCGGCGTCGTGCGCTTTGACGTCTTCGAGCGATCCGTGCACTGGGTCAGCGCGGCGCTGTTCACCGTGCTGATCGTGACCGCTATCCCGCTCTACTTCGGATCGCTCTTTGGCGTGATGGTTCCCCGCTTTGACGTCGAGCAGATTCACTTGTGGGCGGGCCTCGCCCTGCCGGTACCCTTCACGGCGATCCTGCTCAGCCCGGGCGGTGCGCGACTTCGCCGCGACGTGCGACGGGTGAACGACTGGACGGTCGCTGAGATCGCGTGGCTGCGCTCATGGGGTCGTGTAGCGCTCGAGACCGACAAGTTCAATCCCGCTCAGAAACTCAACGCCATCGTCGTCGCGGCTTCGTCGGTCGTCTTGCTCGTCACCGGGGTCATCTTGAAGTGGTTCAACCTCGTCCCGGTCTCGTGGCGTGGCGGCGCGACGTTCGTCCACGACGCGTTCGCCTGGTTACTGGCGATTGCAATCGCCGGACACGTGGTGATGGCCGTGACGCACCCCGAAGCCCTTCAGTCAATGGTGCGCGGTCGGGTGAGCGAGTCCTGGGCGGCGCGTCACGCGCCGCGCTGGTTGGCCGAGGATGACGCGCGCGAGGCGCGCGAGTCTCGGCTCAGCGACGACCCGACTCGGTGACGGCGTTCATCGCGCCGTCGTCGAGAACCATGGCGCGCACGGTGTCACCGGCGACGAAACCGTCACCGTCGGGGGCGATAACCAGGCAGTTGGCATCGGCGATCGCGTAGAGCAGGTGCGAGCCACGTCGCGCGAGTCGCTCGACGTGGACGAGACCGTCGTCGTGGATCCGACAGACGCCGTGGACGAGGTGGATCTTGCCGTCGCGTTGGCGAACGAGGTCACAATCGAGCACCATCGACATAGTGGCGCGCTCGAGGTCGCGTCGACCGGCGAGGAAGCGCAGCGCCGGACGAACGAAGAGTTCGAAACCGACGAGGGTCGATACGGGATTCCCGGCCAGCCCGAAGAACGGCGTGCCGGTCGACTCGTCGTAGGCGAAGGTGAACGGCTTGCCTGGACGGATCGCGACTTGCATCGAGCGCGCGCTCGGCGCGAAGAGCTCGCCGAGGACCACCTTGACGTAGTCGGCGTCGCCGGCGCTGACTCCGCCCGTCGAGATCACGGCGTCACAGTGGGCGCGCGCGCCGTCGAACGCCTCGCGCAGCGCCGTCGGGGAATCGTGCACGGCGCCCAGGTCGATCGGCTCCAGACCCGATTGACGCAACGCGGCCAGTAGCATCGGGCGATTCGAGTCACGGATCTGGCCCGGACCGAGCGGGGCCGACCCGTCGACGAGCTCGTTGCCGGTGGAGAGCACCCCGACCCGGGGTGCGGGGCGGACGTCGACGGTCCTAACGCCTTGGGCGGCGAGAGCGCCGAGCAGCGCCGCGCTGACGACGTCGCCCGGACGCACCAGCGTTTGGCCGATCGTCAAGTCCTCACCCGCGCGGCGCACGCAGTCGCCGAGAGGAACGATCCGTTCAATGGTGACGTGGCGCCCGTCGGCGTCGACGGTCGCGTCCTCGCGCGCGCAGACGCTGTCGGCGCCCGCCGGCAGGGGCGCACCGGTCATGATGCGCGTTGCCTCGCCGGCTCCGACGACGATCGGACTCGACTGCCCGGCCAAGACCACGTCGACGATTCGTAGCCGCGTCGGACTCGTCGCCACGTCGTGGGCGCGAAGCGCGAAGCCG
>JAJZSM010000033.1 GCA_021849765.1 Actinomycetes bacterium
TCCGATCTCGGCGCACGCCGCGGGGTGCTGGGCGCACCGTGACGAGCTGCTGGGCTACGACCCGGGCTTCAACCCGGGCGTGGGCCTGGGCACGGCGAACTGCGAGATGGGCGTGGGCTTTGCGGTCGTGGGAAATTCCGGCTCGTTCGTCGACCTGATCGAGTTGCCCGCCGCGACGCCGCCGGCGATGAGCTTCACCTGGGCGAACAACGTCGCACCGTATTTATAGGGGCGAGTGCGCTCGGTTAGTTCGAGCCCTGGTAATTGAGTCGTTCTAACCACGCCAGCGCGCCGCGGGTTCCTAGACTCAGGTCGTGCGAAGCTGTGTGTGCGCGAGAGCGGGAGTTGGGGTCTCGGGACCGGTGGCGGCCCCGTGACCACGGTGCTGATCGTCGAGGACGACCCGGACGTGGTCGGCGTGCTCGAGCGCTACCTCGTTGGCGAGGGCTACGCCGTGGTCGCGGTGAGCGACGGCGCCTCGACGCTCGCCGCGGTCGCGGCCCACGAGCCCGACCTGGTGTTGCTTGACATCGTGCTCGGCGAGGAGGACGGCCGCGAGATCCTGCGTGAGATGCGCTACATCAGCGACGTGCCGACCATCTTTCTCACCGGCCGGGGCCTCGAGTCCGAGCGCATCGCCGGGCTGAAGCTCGGCGCGGACGACTACATCGTCAAGCCCTTCTCACTCGGCGAGCTCTCGGCGCGCATCGCCTCGGTGCTGCGCCGCGCCGGCTCGAACGCGGTCGACCGCTCGATCAGCGCGCCCACGATGCGCTTCGGGGACCTCGCGATCAACGAGAACACCTACGAGGTCACCCTGCACGGGGAGATCGTGGAGCTGACCAGCAAGGAGTTCGCGCTGCTCGCCTTCCTCGCGGCCTCGCCTCGCCAGGTCTTCTCGCGCCAGCAGCTGCTCGAGCACGTGTGGTCCTCGTCCAACGAGTGGCAGAACGAGGCCACGGTCACCGAGCACGTGCGCCGGCTGCGCGTGAAGCTCGAGTCCGACCCCGAGCAGCCCCGCTACATAACCACCGTGCGCGGCGTCGGCTACCGCTTCGAGCCCGGCGAGCACCACCGCGCCGACGCCTAGCGCGTCGCACCCCGGCGCGCCAGCAGCTCGACGACCCGATCGAGCAGCTGACTCGGGCGAAAGGGCTTGGCGAGGAAGTCACAGACCCGCGGGGCGAGCCCGTCGAGCACCGACGGGTCGGCCGTGCCCGAGACGAGCAGGATGGCGGGTGCCCCCGGCTCGACCGGGATCCGCGCGGCGAGGTCGACACCGGAGACCTCGCCCATGACGACGTCACTCACCACCAGGTCGAGGGACGCATCGAGCGACTCGAGGGCGGCCTCGCCCGAGGCCGCCTCGAGCACGGCGTAGCCGTTGCGGCGAAGCACGTGCGCGACGAGGTGGCGCAGGCCGTCGTCGTTCTCGACGACGAGGATCATCGCCCCGCCCGTCGCGACGGGCGGTTCGGCGGGCGGTTCGGCGGGCGTCGCCGAGGGTGCCGGCGCCCCAACGAGGGGCAGCGCGGTCTCAAAGGTCGTCCCCTGCCCGAGTACTGAGCGGGCGACGATCGAGCCACCGGACTCCTCCATGAGTCGACGGGCGGCCGCGAGTCCGAGGCCGGTGCCGGCGAAGGGCCCCTTGGTCGTGAACATCGGGTCGAAACAGTGCGCCAGGGTCTGCTCGTCCATGCCGGTGCCGGTGTCGATGACTCGCAGGACGGCGTAGGCGCTGCTCCGGTCGACCTGGTGCTTAGCGTCGAGGTCGCGACCCGCGAGCCGCTCGATCTCGACGCGCACCTCGCCGCCCCGCTCCATCGCGTCTCGGGCGTTGATCACCAGGTTGAGCAGCATCTGCTCGAAGCGGTCCGCGTCGATGCGCACCCAGACGCCGCGTTCGGGTCCCGACCAGGAGAAGGCGATCGCGCCACCCAGGATGCGCTCGATAACGGCGGCGTTGGACTCGACGACCGAGGCGGGATCGAGCACCGAGGGGTCGGGCCGCTGCGTGCGCCCGATCGTCTGGAGCTGGCCCGCGAGGGCGGCCGCCCGGCTGGTCGTGGCGACGATGGCCGTCGCGGCCTCGCGGGTCGGCCCCTCGTCGAGCTCGCCGACCAGCAACTCTGCGTAGCCCGAGATGATGGTGAGCAGGTTGTTGAAGTCGTGGATCGCGGTGCCGGCGACCAGTCCGCGGATCTCCATCGTGTGGGCGTGGCGCAATTCCTCGCGCATCTGGCGTCGGTCGGTGATGTCATCGATCAGCGTGAGCCACGTCGACTGCGTGACGTCACTGGCCGCCAGGCGCCGGGCGGCGACCGTGAGGTCCCGGGCGCGACCGCCGATGTCGACGCCTCGGATCTCGAGCGCGCTGGGCAGCTCGCCGGCGGCGACCTCGCCCCACAGGTCGCGAAGCGGCGCGAGCACGTCGGCGGGGAGCGTCGGTGCCACCGTCGCGGGCGAACCCGGCCAGTTGAAGATGCTCGCCGCCGCGCGGTTCCACCACCGCACACGCTCCTCGAGGTCGACTTCGAGGATGCCGACCGGGGCAGAGTCCACGAGTACGCGCCAGCGTGCCTCACTCGCGCGGATGGTCGCGTTGAGCTCGGCCGTGGTCATCGTGGTGGCGGCGGTCTGGGTGAGCAGGGTCATCACCTCGACGTCCTCGTCGGCGACGGGACCGGTGCGGTGGATTCCGAGCCTGCCGCGTCGCGCGCCCGAGGCGTCGCGCACCGCACAGACGAGCCACTCCGAGCCGATCCACGTGCCGTTGCGGTCCCCGCCCGGGGGCAGCGAGACGTCCCGGGGGTGCTCGGGATCCTCGTCGGCGCGGGTCACGCGACGTGGCGGGCCGTCTTCGACGAGCACGGCGGTGTCGGCGTTAAAGAGCTGTCGTGCTCGCTCGACGGTCTCGCGAGCGAGGTGGTCGTCGCGTGTCGACTGCAGCGAGAGTGAGGCGGCGAGCAGGTCGCGCAACCGCTCGGCGACTCGGTAGGCGGCCGCCGTCGCGGCGTTCGCCCGCCGGCGCAGGTCGAGCCGCTCGATCGTCGTGGCGGCCCCCCAGGCCATCTCGTCGGCGGCCGTCGACTCCATCGGGCCGAAGCCGGGGTGTGGCTCATCGCGCCCAAGGGCGATGACGGCCTCGGTCTCGTCGTGTACCGCGAGGGGCATCACGAGACAGCGCGCGAGGCCGGTCGTCACGTCGGCCGGCAGGCGCTGCTGGCGGCCTTCGGCGGCGGCCCGTTCGAGCGCGGCCTCGAGGTCGGGGACCCGGTCCACGATCGCTGCCGCGGCCGCGTCGCCCGATCTCGCGGGGCCGTCGAGCGCGAGCAGCCGGCGATGCCGCGGGCGAAGCACGTCCACGACGATCCAGTCGCAGAACTCGCCGATCACGACGGTTGCCAGCGCGGCGGCGACCGTGTCATAGTCGTCGGCGATCGTCTCGCCCGGCGGGGCGACGCTCGCGGCCGCGCGCACCGAGGCGTATCGTCGGGTGACGTCGACGGCGCGCTGGATCGCGGCGTCGTCTTCGCCGGCGCGCCGGCGGCGCGGCTCGACCGGAGGAACCATCGCGGTCACGGGCTCGTCATCGGGTTGCGTGGCCGCGCGATCGCCCGAGTCGACCGTACCCGTTGACGGACCTGGGCGCCCGCGAGGATGTCCACCGGTAGTAATGGCCGTAGCTCACCGGACTTAGTCATGAGGTACGCATCGCTGGTCCATCCACGTGATAGCGGCGACGCTACTATGGACCGGCACTGCGGACGATGACACCCTGGCGCCCTCGATCTTGGCGCAGCGTAGCGGCGATATCGGAACACTGTCGGGGGCGTCGGTGCTAGTACCGAACCGACTCGTCGATCGTCACGGTATCGACACCGACGTCCCGGGACCTCGCAGAACAGCGGCGGGCCATCGCCCTGATGTCGACGACTCACTGTCTTCGATCGGGCGAGCTTCTGATCTCGAGTCTCCGCTTAAGTGGTGATGGCCACTGCGTTCGGTCGATCGATCGTGTTCGTTCAACGACGCAGCAACACGACAGGGCACGAGATGGGCGCGCGCGATTTCGCCAGTCATCGTGTCCCGTGTTTGCAGAGCAACGGCGATTGAAATCGCGCGCACAACCAACCATGACCGGTCCCGTTCGCTTCTACGCCCTGGTCCAGTTCCGCGCCAGGACGATGTCTGCCAGGAATGAGGTCACAATTTCGAGACCCCTCGGGTTCCGAGGCTGGTCTGTGTTAGAATAACGATATGGAAGTAACTATTTTCGAGGTGGCTTCAGCGCTCAATACTTCCGTGCCTCGAGTGACTCGCGCGATGAAGCGCTTGGGTCTCGTCCCGACGCGGGGGTTGCGCAACGGTCGTCAAGTCCAGCTCCTTGACGCTTCGCAAGTCGCCATTCTCGAGGACGAGTTGGGCTTTGCGCCCACCGTCGACGGATACACCCGAGAAGATATGTTCGTACTCGCCGCCATGAATCTGAGTCCTTACGGATTCCGCTCGGTACACACCGTTTCGAGCGCGGCCACTGTAAGTGCTACCACCGCGGCCAAGGTGGTGGCCCGACTGACCCAGAGGGGGTTGATCATCGTCTCGCCCCAGCGAGAGTTGCTGAATCGCAAAGTGATCACGGTCTCGACGCTGCAGGCCAATCGTCACCACGACGAGTGGCGGCGGCTCTCGGGGCAGATTGCCATGGTCCGACTACCGTCGGCAACGCTCTCGCCGACACCGAAGGTCGTCCCTCGCCGCTTCTGGCATCTCTTCTGGAATGCAGATCCTCTGAAGCTTCCGATCTCCGAACACGCTGACTTCATTGCCACGCGACTGTTGTTGAGCGATGAGCCGCAGGCAATCGCGTGGGCCGCGATCAATCTGCCTCCCAACTCCATTGAGCGAACGGCCGATATGCGCAGCACGCCAGAGCCAGATCGTCGGTGGTTCCGTAGTCTCGCCACGGCCATGTCAAGCGAGGACTGAGACGTGCCACAACGGCGAGTCCCCAAGGGTTCCTCTCACGGTGGCGAATTGGACCGCGAATCAACTCCTGAATCTACCGTCACTCGGTCATCGTCCGCGTTGCCCGACGACCTGGTGAAAAAACTGCCACCTGGCACCGGCGCGACGTGGTTGAAAATCGCGCCGCTGCTACCGGTGAGTGCCTACCTGTCGGGCGGCACGGCGCTCACCGTGCACCTGCTGCATCGAGTGAGCCGAGACCTGGACATCTTCTTGGAGCGTCCCGAGGATCTCCGAGCGCTCTGGATGCACCTACAAACGATCGGTGATGCGCGCGCCACTCAACACGACGACTCCACCATCAGCTGCGTCATTGACGGCACCAAGGTCCAGGTGCTCGAAGCAACCACACAGAGGATTGTGGCGCCCTTCGTAGTGGTTGGTGGCATGAGAGTCGCGAGTGTCGAAGACATCATGGCCACCAAGTTGAAGGTCGTCGTCGACCGTGGTGAGCTTCGTGACTACTTCGACATCATGACCATTGAACGGGATCGCTCGATCATGGCTGAGACCGGACTGGCGCTCGTCATCGAGAAATACTCTCCCACTCAACCCGACCAGTACATCAAGTCGATCGTGCGGGCACTCGGGTACCTCGGTGACGTCGAGGACGACCCCGCGCTGCCGGTGTCACGAAGCGTGATCGTGGACTACTGGATGAAACGCCAGCGTTCGTTACTAAAGCACATCGCCATGTTCGGCGGCTGATCGACGCGCTTCCCTCGATCCACCGCGCGGGTGACGTAGCCGCTGTATTCGAAGCCAAGGCCTCAAGCTCAGTCGTGGTTGGCCGAGGCCCATGCGTTGGCCCATCGAGCGGACGTGACGAGCGATGATCGCAGTCGGGTTTGTAACTTGTTCGCGCTGAACGTCGCCGGCCGGGGTCCGATCAAACGAGATATGCGGGCGATCAAACCGAGATCGGTGTACTCACTAAAGTTGATTGTTTTAGTCATACTTTGTAGTGTCTAGCCATGGAACGTGTCGACGTGGATCGAGCGGTGCAGAGCGATATCGAGAAGTTCGAGCGACTGCTGGAGGATCATCTGGCCGGGCGCGTTGATGACGACGCCTTTCGGGTGTTTCGGCTCAACAACGGTGTGTACGGTCAACTCCAAGGCGGTCACAATCAGCTCCTTCGAGTGAAGGCACCCTTTGGCGCCCTCACCGCGGCGCAGTTGGACGAACTCGGTGCCATTGCCGATCGCTACAGCCGCGGTCGAGGTCACCTCACGACGCGCCAGGCCGTCCAGTTCCACTTCGTCCAGCTCGAGCGCGTGCCGGCGATGCTGCGCGATCTCGCTCGGGTGGGCCTGACGACCCGAGAGGCCTGCGGCGACGCGGTGCGCAACGTGATGGGCTGTCACCTCGCCGGGGCGTGCCCGTCGGAGGTCCTCGACATCAGTCCCTGGGCCGAGGCCACCTTTCGCCTGCTGCTGCGTCACCCCTACGGTCAGCGACTGCCCCGGAAGTTCAAGATCAACTTCTCGGGCTGTGCGCTCGACTGCGGACAGGCGATGTTCAATGACGTGGGCGTCGTCGCGGTCTCGCGCACGAGAAGCGACGGCACCACCGAGGCAGGCTTTCGGGTCTATCTCGCTGGTGGGCTGGGCGCCAACCCCCACGCGGGACAGGCCCTCGAGGACTTCACGTCGCGCGAGGACCTGCTGGCGACCATCGAGGCGGTGCTGCGGACCTTTGACCACTACGGCAACCGAGCCAACAATCGACGGGCGCGGCTGAAGTGGCTGGTCGATGAGTTGGGTATGGACGAGCTGCGGCGTCGGGTGCTGCGCGAGCGACTGCTGCTCGTGGCGTCGTCGAGCTGGCCTGGCGGGATTCCGGCCGTCGTGCACGAGCGCGGCGACGCCGCGGCTCGAGTGGATGTCGCGGCGCCGGTATCGCGCGTCGGAACGCCAGTGGCTATTGGATCACGGGAGGACAGCGATCCCTTCCAGCGGTGGTACGCCACGAACGTCGTCACGGGTCTCGCGAACGCCAGTCTCGCCGCGATTGTGCGCGTGCCCTTAGGCGACCTCACGAGTGAACAGTTTCGCGCCCTCGCCGCGATCGTGCGCGACTTCGATGCGGAGCTACGAACCACCAATCGCCAGAACCTGGCCCTGCGCGCAGTCAGCCGTGAGCGGATTCGCGAACTGTTCGCCCGACTCCAGGTGATCGGTCTCGCCGAGCCGAGTGTCGAGCTCGCCCGAGACGTTGTCTCGTGTCCCGGG
Organism: Actinomycetes bacterium; assembly: GCA_021849765.1. Next base: position 7,263 of record JAJZSM010000033.1, read on the forward strand.
GCGGACACGTGCAACCTCGCCCTCACCAAGAGCCGGGACCTGGCCGTGGAAGTCACTCGTGCCCTCGAAGCCGCGGGACTCGGCGAGGTCGAAGGCGTGCGTATCAACGTGTCGGGCTGCACCAATAGCTGTGGCCAGCACCACGTGGCCGATATTGGCCTGCACGGCGTGGAGCGGCGAGCGCACGGTCGCGCTGCGCCGGGCTACCAGCTGCTGCTGGGTGGGCGTCTCGGTGATGGCGAGATCCACTTCGCCCAGCGCGCGCTGCGCCTCCCGGCCCGATCGGTCCCCGAGGCCACGGTGCGCGTCGTCGGCCAGTTCGCCCTCCAGCGCCGACCCGGTGAACGCTTCGGTGACTGGATCGAGCGTACGGGGGGCGTGGACGCCATCGCGGACGACTTGAAGGACCTCGACCAGTGGCCGACCCCCGAGGACCGCCCCGACTACTACGTCGACTTCGGTGAGGACACGGCGTATGTCCCCGAAGTGGGCGAGGGCGAGTGCGCGGCGGGCTAGCCCAGTATCGACGTCGGTGATGAAGTCCGCTTGCCACGTCGTGAGTCGCCGGGGGGACTGAGCGCGCCAGGAGACGGCCCGTCGGGTGCGAGCACCGCGTCTCGCCAGCCACGCAGCGAATTGATGACCGCCAACCCGTCGGCGTGACGCAGCTGGCGTGGCGTGAGTATCGCCTCGCTGAGCACCCCCTGCTCGATGAGCTGGGCTCGCGCGACTCCCGGCAGACAGCCCGACGAGAGCGGCGGGGTCAACCACCGCCCTGCGAGACGAGCCACGAGGTTCGCCGTGGTCGTCTCGGTGCACTCACCGCGCTCGTTCACGAGTACCACGTCATCAGCGTGAGGGTGACGCCGTCGCGCGTTGACGTAGAGCGACCGGCGCGTGGTCTTGTGAAAGAGCAGCATCGATGCACTGTCGACGTGATGGTCGTCGATGGCTAAGGTAACGGGCCCTCGTCGCACCTCGGGTGCCGGCGAAACCTGAATCTCCACTCGTCCGCTGCGCGAGTACAACACCCGGACACGCGCGTCATAGTCAACCGACGCGAGCCGTCGCCACACCGTGGACTCGAGCGACGGCCGCAGCGAGAAGCCAAGGAACGCCGCCGAGGCGCGCAGTCGGGCCAGGTGTCGATCGACGGCGCTGGATTGATCGGCACCGAATCGAAACGTCTCCAGCAATCGGAATCGCTGGCTCAGCGACGAATTGAGCATCTCGGCCTTGAGTTGCATCTCACGGTACTCGTGGTCGGGCCTCGAATCAGCCACGACGCCGCCGCCGCTGCCGAATCGGGCCGCGCCGCCAGCGCCCACGACCGCGGTACGGATCGCGACGCTGAACGAGACATCGATCCCGTCTCGTGCAGGCTGCAGCAGGCCAACGGCTCCGCAGTAGACGCCGCGATCAGTTGCTTCCAGGGTGCTGATGATCGACATGGCGCTGCGCTTGGGAGCGCCCGTGACCGATCCACAGGGAAACATCGCGTCAAAGATGGCGAGCACGCTGACGCCGGGCCTCGTTGCACAGCGAACCTCGGACACGAGCTGCCAAACGCTGGGGTAGGCCTCGAGCGCGCAGAGCTCGGTAACCCTGACCGATCCCACGACGGCGACCTTGCCCATGTCGTTGCGGATGAGGTCGGCGATCATGACGTTCTCCGCGCGGTCCTTCGCTGACCCGGCGAGGTCCATTGCAAATCGCTGGTCCTCGTCGGGCCAGCGACCCCGTCGGTGGGTGCCCTTCATCGGCCGGCTGGTCAGCGTCGTGCCGTCCCAGGTAACGAACAGCTCGGGCGAGGCGCTGACGATCGCCGCGCCGTCCAACTCGATCAGTGCACCGTAGGCGGGTTGCTGGGCCGTGAGGAGGTCTCGATAGAGCGATCGAGGGTTGCCGGCTGCGCGGTTGATGACCGGGTTGGTGAGATTGACTTGGTAGGCGTTGCCCGCATTGATCTCGCCGAGTATCGAACAGACCGTGGCTCCGTACTCGTCGTAGGACGTCGTCGCCTCCCAACGCGACGTCCCTTCGTGCCCGCTCTCGCGGGGCAGCTTCAAGGACGTGGTGGATAAGCACCGGTAGACGCCGAACCACGCCAGCGGAAGCTGGGGACCGTATAGCTCATCGCGGTCGCGAACCTCGAGAACTCGGTCAAAGGCCGGAGCGCATTCGTACGACACGTAGCCCGCGACGTAGTGGCCGCGCCGCGCGCGCTCCTCGGCTCGCTCAAGTACCGAACGAACGTCGTCGATGGTCGTCGCGCGTAGTTCGCCGATGAAGTCGCTGAGCATCGACGTCGTTCGGCTTCGCATGTCGTCGAACCTGACCGTCGGGACAACCTGGTGCGCCACGGACGCACGTTAACCCCGATCGGTTTGAAAGCTCCTTCAGCGATCGCGGCGTCGTTCGTGAGCAATCTCGCGTCAGCGCAGTTGTTCATGTCAAGCCTGAGTTGGGTTACAGCGGCGTTGCGCGTTCGATCTCGGTTCGAGTGATGAGAAACCACGTCGCGTCGGTCATTGTGACACTGGGTTGTCGCCGGTCGACCGTCAGCGACAGGATCGTGGCGTAGAGCACCGGAGAGTACGGCGGTGACGGGCTATCCTGCGACTCGCAGCGTCACGTCGTAGAACGACGAGCGACGCCGAGCCCGTCGATGCAGTTGTGCGGTTCGACTCGCACAGGAACGTGTCGCGTCGTTTGCACGGAATAATGGTGCGGAGCTTCCACGTGCGCGCAAAGACCCATCTCACACTTTCTTTCTCCGCAAGATAGACGCGCCGCTATTGGTCAGGTTGCTCAATCGTCTTTTAGCGCTGGTCGGTCTGCCCGGCATGCCAACGGTGGCGAAGATCCTTAATTTTTCCTGAGCCTGTTTCACGCTTCAGGAATTGTTCTGGTGCATGAACTTGTCGCGGTCCCGTTAGGTCATCCAACCAGCGAATCTGGGTTCGTTCAAACTGAGCAAAAGTTCAGAAACAAGGTCGTTTCCGTACAAACAACGGAATCACTACGACTTGACAATTTTTCCCTGTACCACAACACTTGATCCCATGCAGGGGCGGAAGGGAAGTTGCCGTGAAGAGGATCCTTCGTAGGGCACGTCGTACCGGATCGGGTCGCGCATCGGCGGTGGTTAGCGGAAGGAAACTGGCACTTCGGAAGTTAGCGGGGT
>JAJZSM010000034.1:0-2824 GCA_021849765.1 Actinomycetes bacterium
CTCGGCGTGGATGACGACACCACGCCCGCTACGCCCACGGCGGTGGCTCGGTTGCTCGCCGATGCGGGGGTCGACGGGCCATTCACCCTCTACGCGGGGACGCGCGAGCCCCGCAAGAATATCGAGCGGCTGGTACGCGCCCACGCCCACGCCCGCGTCACGGCGCCGGAGCTTGGTCCACTGGTCATCGTCGGGCCGAGCGGGTGGGGATCGGTGACCCTCGACGACGCCGTCGTGGTCGGGCGGGTGACCCGCGACGTGCTGCGGGGGCTCTACCGCGATGCGACCGTGGTGGCCTACGTCCCTCGAAACGAGGGGTGGGGCCTGCCGCCGGTCGAGGCGCTCGCGCAGGGATCGCGTGTCGTCGCGAGCACCACGACGCCGAGCGTGCGCGCGAATCCTGAGGTCGACCTCGCCGATCCGCTTGACGTGGACGCAATCGCGGACGCGCTGCGACGAAGTCTCGAGCGAGCGAATACGCGCGAGGCGCGCGCGAGGCGACGGGCTTCGGTGGCCGATCTCACGTGGCGCCAGTGCGCGCTCGACCACCTGGCGGGTTGGCGATGCGAGTAGCGCTCGACGTCTCGGCGGTTCCGGCGCACGTCGCGGGCGCGGGCCGCTACGTGGTCGAGATCGCCCGTCGCCTACCCGCGGCGGGAGTGGACCTGACGCTCGTGAGCCGCCGTGACGACGCCGAGCGGTGGCGGTCCTGGTCACCGCAGGCCTCGACCGAAGCGCTCGTGCCCACGGGCCGGGTCCAGCGCCTGCTCGTCGAGGCCTGGCGCCTCGGCACGACGACGGTCGCCCGCAGGGCCGAGGTCTGGCACGGCCCGCACTACACGATGCCGCGGCGTGGTTCGACTCCGACGGTGGTCACGGTGCACGACCTCACGTTCTTCACACACCCGCAGTACCACGAGTCCGCCAAGGCCGCCTTCTTCCGTCGGGCCATCCGCTACGCGGCGGCGCACGCCGAGGTTCTCATCTGCGTCAGTGAGTTCACGGCGCGCCAGCTGCGTGAGATCGTGAGCGATCTTCCGCCGATCGTCGTCGCTCCACACGGTGTCGATCTCGAACGATTCCACCCTGAATCACCGGTCTCGCCCGACGTGCCCTACGCGCTGTTCCTCGGGACGGTCGAACCGCGCAAGGGTCTTGACACCCTGCTCGAGGCCTTCGCCGCCGTGGCCCAGGACACCCCCGAACTTGAGCTTTGGTTGGCCGGTCAGTCGGGCTGGGCCGAGCAGGATGTTCGCCAGCTCATCGAGGACCATCCGGCGCGCTCGCGCATTCGACGGCTCGGCTTCGTCGACGACGCCGCGCTGCCGTCACTGCTCGCGCGGGCCCGCGCGGTCGTCTACCCGTCGCGAGTCGAGGGATTCGGACTACCCGTGCTCGAAGCGATGGCCTGCGGTGCGGTGGTGGTCACCTCGAGTGGCACCGTCATGGAGGAGATCGCCGACGGCACCGCCCTCGTCTGCCCACCGGGTGACGCGTCCGCGCTGTCTGGGACGCTTCAGCGCGCGATCGACCTCGACGGCGAGGCTCGCCTCGACCTCGAGCGCCGCGCACGCAGACGGGCGGAGGTTTTCACCTGGGCGTCGTCGGTCGAGCGACACCTGGCGGCCTACGACCTGGCGGCGGGCCGATGACGCGGTCCCTCATCACCGGCGCCGGCGGCTTCGTCGGTAAACACCTGATCGACCACCTGACCACGGCCGGCGATGAGGTCCACGGTATCGATCGGGAGGTCGACGTCACGGACCGCGGTGTGCTCGAGTCCGCGATCAGCGCCGTGGGGCCACAGGTCATCTACCACCTGGCCGCGATGACCCACGTCGGCGAGTCGTGGCACCATCCCGACGATTTCATCCGGGTCAACGTGGTCGGCACGCTCAATGTGCTCGAGTCCGCACGCCGCGCCGCGCCCGAGGCAGTCGTGCTCGTGGTCAGCTCGGCGGACGTCTACGGCGTGGTCGACGTAGCACAGCTGCCGATCGACGAGAGTCACCCGCCGAGGCCGGTGAGTCCCTACGCCCAGTCCAAGATTGAGGCGGAGCATGCGGCGCGCGAGGCCGCGCACCACGGCCAACGCGTCGTGATCGTGCGCCCTTTCAACCACATCGGGCCCGGCCAGACGACGACCTTCGTGGTGCCAGCCATTGCGTCGCGGCTCTTGGAAGCGCGGGACAACGGTGCCACCAGCGTGGCCGTGGGCGACCTGTCGGCCCGTCGCGACTTCTGTGACGTGCGCGACGTCGTGCGGGCCTATCGCCTGCTGTCGAGCTTCGGCGTCGCGGGCGAGGTCTACAACGTCGCATCCGGCCACGACGTCTCGATCAGCGATATCGCGCAGTGGCTCGTCGGGCGAATCGCGCCGCAGGTCCGTCTCGAGGTGTCCGAGGACTTGTTACGACCCGTTGAGATCCCCGTCTCGCGCGGCAGTTTCGCCAAACTCCAGCGCACGACGGGCTGGGAGCCGCGAATCACCCTCGCGACGTCCCTCGAGGACGTCGTTGTGGCGTTGGACGAAGGCCGCGGGAACCAACATACCTGATTAACGGCGAGAAAACTCGCCATCTACGTTTCAGTTCGCCCAGTGGCGGCCAACTAGCCTTGAGTACTTGATGGATGTTCGTGCACCGGCGGTCGTCGCCGTCGTCGTTACTACGGGACCGGGGCCAGGCCTCGAGTCCACGCTCGCGTCGTTGGTCGACCAGGACTACGGCGAGCTCAGTGTGCTCGTGGTCGCCAACGGCGAGAGCGAGCACGTCGCGGCGCGTGTGGCCGCGGTGGCGCCCGACGCGTTCGTTCGCGTCCTGGC
>JAJZSM010000034.1:2834-10425 GCA_021849765.1 Actinomycetes bacterium
GTGCTCGCCGTCGAGGGTGCGACATTCTTCCTCTTCTGTCACGACGACGTGCGCCTCGATCCCGACGCGGTCCATCGACTCGTCGAGGCGGCCTTCCGGATGAACGCCGGGGTGCTCACGCCCAAGGTCGTCGCCTACGACGACCCGATGACCCTGTTGCACGTCGGACAGACGTGCGACCGCTTCGGGGTCATCCAGGAGCGCGTTGAACCCGGCGAGATCGACCACGGTCAACAGGACTTGGAGCGAGACGTGTTCGTGGCGCCCGGCGGCGTCACGCTCATCCGCGCGGACCTCTTCGTGACCCTTCAAGGATTCGACCCGCTGATCACCATGCTCGGGGAGGACCTCGACTTCTGCTGGCGAGCCCAGCTCGCCGGTGCACGCATCGTTGTGGCCCCGGGTGCACGCGTCGCACACCGCCAGACGGTGGCGAGCGGGGAGCGGCCCGTCACCGCGGTCGGGACCCGCAAGGCGAGTCGCCAGGACCTCCAGCGGCGTCACCGCCTCCTGGTCGTCGCCACGGGCTGGGGCCGCTGGACCGCCATCAACACCCTGGCCATGCAGCTCGTGCTCGACCTCGTCGAACTGGTCGTGGCGATCGGCGGACGAGATGGCGACCGGGTTGGCGCCATCCTCGGCTCGTGGCGTTGGCTCGTGCACAACCGCCGTCGCGTGCGTGAGCGCCGTCGACAGCGTCGGGTCTTCACCGTACTGACCGACGATGAACTACGCCGTCTCCAGGTCGGTGGAGCCACGCGGTTGCGCAAGTTCATCGTCACGTTGTTGCGTGACGGGTTGGACCGCGCTCGCGGCATCCTGCCCGACGAGCCGGCCGAGGAGCCCGAGGTCGACGCGGGCGTCGGCTTCGCCGCCGCCTTCGCCGAGGTCGACGCATTTGACGACATCCCCCAGCGCGCGGACCTCGCCGTGCGACGTCCGTCGCGGTTCCTCACGAGCTTCCGAGCCCAGGCACTGACGCTGGCGCTCGTCTCGGTGCTGTGGCTGATCGGCTCACGCAACCTCGTCGCCACCCACCTGCCGTTGGTCGGACGACTCGCCCCGCTGGACTCATGGTGGTCGACGTGGCGCCACTTCTTCGCGTCGTGGTCCCCGAACGGCCTCGGTACGGGGACGCCTGCTATGCCGGGCTACGGCGTCCTCGCCTTCGCGGGAACCTTCGTCCTCGGCCGCATGGGCATCCTGGCGCGCGTCGCGCTCATCTTCGCCATCCCGATCGGTGCCTTTGGCGTCGGACGGCTCCTTCGCGGGCGCGTCTCAAATCGGGCGAGGTTGGTCGCGGTCCTCGCGTACGTGGCCGCGCCGATCGGACTGAACATGATCAGTCAGGGGCGCATTGACGTGCTGGTGGTGAGCGCCGGCCTGCCCTTCGTGATGCGTCGACTCATGGAGTTGCTCGCCGTCCCGGGATTTCGCGATACGCCCTACCCGCCGGCCGTGCCCTTCGGGAACCGGGGGTGGCCCGCGACCCGCTCAGGTCAACGCATGGTGGTGGTCATGGAGACCGCCATCGTGAGCGCGATGGCACCGGCGATGATCATCGCCGTTGTCCTCGTCGTTCTCGGCGTCGTGGTGGCCCGCTGGTTCGAGCCCGACACTGGTCAAAGTCGTCCCTGGCGACTACTCGGGGCGGTGCTCGGGAGCGTCGCTGTCTTCCTCGCGCCCATGACCGTCGACGTTGTGCTCGCCGGGCGCCGCGCGCTCGAGGTGTTCGGGCTCGCACGTGGCCCCTGGTCCGCGCCATCGCTGGCCCTGCTCGCGCGAGGCGCGGACGGCGGATTCGGCGCGTCGTGGTGGGGATGGCTGTTGCCCGGCGCCGCAGTGGTCGGACTCCTGCTCACGCGGGGCGAACGGCGCGTCATCGCCGGCAAGTTCGCGACGATCGCCACGTTGTCCTTGGTGCTGGCGGCGTTGACGGCGCGTCACTGGCTCGGCGACTTCGCCCCCGACCTCGACGTGTTGCTGACGCTCTACGCGGTGTCGATCGCCGGACTCATCGGGCTCGGAGTGGCCGCGCTCGAGTCGGACCTGCGACAGGCGGGCTTCGGGTGGCGTCAAAGCGTGGCGGCGCTCTTCGTCGCGGCGATCGTGGTGTCCGCGATGCCGTTCCTCGGTGACCTCGCGAGTGGCCGATTCAATCTGCCGGTCACCAGCGTCGCGGAGTCGATGAGCGCCACCCAACCGCCGGATGCGGGCGGCTACCGGATCCTGTGGCTGGGCGATCCGTCGGTACTACCCGTGCCGGGCTGGTCCGTTGCCCCGGGACTGGCCGCGGCGACGTCGATGAATGGGTTACCGGGGGGATCGAGCCTCTTCTCGCCACCGGACTCGGGGACCTCAGACGTCCTGCTCGAGGCGATCAACCTCGCGCTGCTTGGTCGGACGGTTCACGTGGGTTCGCTGCTCGCCCAGGCCGGCGTCGCCACCGTCGTGGTGATGGACTCGCCGGCCCCCGAGTACGCGGGCGCCCAGGGCGTGCCGACTCGGCCGGTACCCAAAGCGCTCATGGTGACACTGGCGCGCCAAACCGACCTCGCCCTGCAGTTGCAGTCCCCGGCGGTCACGATCTACGCCAACGCTGCGTTCCACGGACTCGTCGCCCAGTCGTCGAAGTCCTCTTCGACGGGCTGGTCGCCGCTCGCTGGCCCCACGTTCGGGACCGGCACGGTGAATCCGGGGGCGACCGTCGTCGCCGGTCTAGCCCCGGCGAGCGCCTTCGCCCTGCGGGTCAACGGGGTCGCCGCGACGCGACGCACCGCCTACGGCTGGGCACCGGCCTACCTCGTGAACAACTATCGTTCACCGGCCACCGCCCAACTCGTGCTGCGCCAGTTCCCCCTCAACGGGCTGCTCGCGCTCTTCACCCTGGGGCTGTGGGCAATCGTGTGGCTCGGCTTCGGGTCGGTCCAACGATTCGAGCGCATCGCGACGCGCCGCCGGCGCGTCAAGCACGCGGCGCACGGAGACCAGACATGAACCGCCGACCCCTGGTCCTGGCCCTCGCCGCCGTGCTCGCGGCGACGGCGATCGCCACGGGCGTCGTGCACACCTCGAACCCGACGGTGGCGGTGTCCAGCCTGTCGACGGGACCCGTTGAGTCCACGGCGCTCTACTGCGCGGGTCTCGGGGCGTCCGGAACCCCCGCGGGACACGTGGTCGTGCTCAACACCGCCGACCACACCCGCGACGTCGAGGTGGAGATCGATAGCGACACCGGTCGCTCTCAGACGCGCCACCTCGTTCTCGCGGCGCACGCGTCGGCGTCGATGGCCCCGCCAGCGACCGGCCACTGGTTCGGGATGTCGCTCATCGTCAACGGACGCGGTGTGGTCGCTGATGAGCTGAACGCCGCTGGTACGGCCCAGACCCCGTGTCTCGACTCGGGTTCGACCGACTGGTACGCCAGCGGCCTGGACACGGCGGTCGGCTCGACGGCGTACCTCGTGCTCTACAACCCGTCCTCGACGTCGACGGTCGTGAACGTGACCGCCGAGACCGCGTCGGGGTTCTCGGCGCCCGCTCCGTATCAGGGAGTGGCGATCGCGGCGCATCGGGTCGTGTCCTTGCCCCTGGGGATCCGTATCGTGAACCAAGCGAACGTGGGCGTCCACGTACGGGTCATCCGCGGCGACGTCGTCGCCACCGCGGTTCAACAGTCCGGCACCTTCACGTCGTTCAACGCGGGGTCATCGTCGCTCTCGCGAACCGCCTGGTTCCCCCGTGTCACGACGGTGAGCGGCGCGCTGGCCAGGGTTCTCATCACGAATCCCTCCAACGCCACCGCCTCGGTCACCGCGAGCATCGGACTAGCGCCCTACAACGTGGCCCCCCAGCAGGTGAACGTCGCACCGTTCTCGACAGGTTCGATCGTCATCACGCCCAACTCCGCCGTGCCGGCCCACGGTTACGCCACCGTGCAACTTCGTTCCTCCGTGCCGATCGCGGCGAGCCTGGCCACCGGAACGTTGAACGGCCAGTCACTGTCAGTGCCCGCGACGCCGTCAAAGCTCTACCTGGTCAGTGACTTCGCCCGGCTGGGTTTTGACGCGATGACCGCGACCAACGTCGGTGCGCGTGCACTGACGGTCACCGTGACGGTGCTCGGGACGATCGCGACGAGTCGGGTGATCACACTCGCACCGGGAACGACGGTGGACCTGCGCGGGCGTGACGGCCTGCCCACCACCCTGCACGGCCGGACGTTCCTCATCAGCGCCAAGAACAGCAAACTCGTCGTCGCGACGACGCTGCCCACGACCCCACCGGGAATCGTCGTCGTGTCGGCCCTAAACGGCGGGTAGCGTCGGCGGCTGCCAGGGCGGCGTCACGTCAGCGCTCACGGTGACCGGGGTCTCCGTGGACGGACTCGACGAGCGGCCGACACCGGTCAGCGTGCTCACGGTCTTGGTCCCGTGCGGGTGCACCGGCTCGCCGTGGGCCTCGTCGATGAGTCGGGCCGCCTCTTCGCCGTCGATTGTCTCGTGCTCGAGCAGCGCGCGTGTGAGCGCCTCCAGCCCGCGACGGTGCAGCGTGAGGACCTCGATCGCCCGGGATTCCTGCTCGCGCAGAATCCGCTCCACCTCGTCGTCGATCATCTGGGAGGTGTGGTCGGAATAGTCGCGGGTGTGCATCAGGTCTTCGCCGAGGAACACCTGGTTGTTCGAACCCCAGGCCATCGGACCGATCTCCTTAGACATGCCCCACTCGCGAACCATCCGTCGCGCCAGGTCGGTGTTGCGCTGTAGGTCGTCGGCGGCGCCCGTCGAGAGGTCACCGTAGACGAGCAACTCGGCGACCCGACCACCCATGCGCATGCACAACGCATCTTCGAGGTGCTGACGCGACATGATGTGGCGGTCCTCCTCGGGCAGCGTCATCGTGACGCCGAGCGCCATACCGCGGGGGATGATGGTGATTTTGTGCAGTGGGTCGGACTTCTCCAACACGTAGGCGAGGAGGGCGTGGCCGCTCTCGTGGAAGGCGATGCGCTGACGCTCGTCGTCGTGCAGGATCATGGTGTCACGCTCTTGGCCCATCATCACCCGGTCACGGGCGGACTCGAAGTCCTCCATGCCGATCGTGGCTGAGTGGCGCCGGACGGCGTGCAACGCCGACTCGTTGACGAGGTTCGCAAGGTCCGCGCCGCTCATACCCGGGGTGCCGCGCGCCACCATGTGCAGGTCCACGCTCGCGTCGAGCGGCTTATTCTTCGCGTGCACCTCGAGGATGGGGAGCCGTTCTTCCAGGTCAGGAAGGGGGACGACGATCTGCCGATCGAATCGTCCCGGCCGCAGCAGCGCGGGGTCCAAAACGTCGGGTCGGTTCGTGGCGGCGATGACGACGACTCCCTCGGTCGGGTCGAAGCCGTCCATCTCGCTCAGCATCTGGTTCAGCGTCTGTTCGCGCTCGTCGTGGCCGCCGCCCACGCCCGCGCCTCGCTTGCGCCCGATCGAGTCGATCTCGTCGATGAAGACGATCGCGGGCGACTGCTTGCGCGCGGTGTTGAAGAGGTCGCGCACGCGACTGGCGCCCACGCCGACGAACATCTCCATGAAGTCCGATCCCGAGACCGAGAAGAAGGGGACCCCGGCTTCGCCGGCAACGGCGCGTGCGAGCATGGTCTTACCCGTGCCCGGGGGACCTACGAGGAGCAGCCCCTTGGGGATGAGCGCGCCGACGTCGCGGAAACGCGCCGGATTCTTCAGAAAGTCGACGACCTCGCTAATCTCCTGCTTCACCCCGAGGTACCCCGCGACGTCCGCGAAGGTGATCTTGGGCTTGTCCTGGTTGAACTGCTTGGCCTTGGAGCGTCCGACTGACATCATGCCGTTCATCTGGCCACGGGCCTGACGGCTGACGTAGATCATGAACAGCGCGAAGATGAGTATCCAGATCAGGTAGGGGAGGAAGGTGGAGGCGAAACTCGAGGGGTTGGAGAACGTGACATTGACGTTGTTCGCCCGAAGGGTGTCAATCTCGCTCGAAATCGCCGGCGCGGGACCGTTCGCGGTGTAGTTCGTACCGTCGGCGAGCTGACCAGCGATCACGCCGTTGGCGTTGTTGACCGTGGCGGACACGACCTTCTGGTTGTGGACGTCATTGAGCAGCGCCGAGTACGAAATCGTGCGCACGCTCTTGCTCTGGAAGAGTGACGGGATGAAGAGGATGCCCACGACGAAGGCGATGATCGCGATCGTGATGATCCGTCGCCTCGACTCGGGCGCCATCGGTCGCTCACCCGACGGCAGTAATTTCTTCAGACCGGGCTTCTCGTTGGGTGGTGTACTCACCGTTCCAATCTAGATGCCACGCTGGGACACCAGACTCGCACGTCGCGATTCGGGTGACGCATTAGCGTAGGGGCCTGTGGAGAACGCGCCCGTGGTCGAGCCAACGGTGCGACCCGGTGCCGTCCTCGTCGCGGCCGCCGCGGGGTTCGTCATCGGGGAATTGCTCGCGTCGGCGCTGATGGGCGTGGTGAGCACGCTCACGCACTTCCCTGGGGGTTTCGCGGGTCTCGCTGCAGCTCGTCAGGACCCCTGGTGGGCGAGTTCTCTTAGCCTCGTTGGGCTCTGGATCGGCTTCATCGTGGCGATCGTGGCGGCGACGCGCGTGGGGGGACTGCGCCCGTGGCCGCACCAATGGCGTTTTGCCGTGGGTGACCTCTGGTACGTGGTGCTCGGCGTCGCGGCGCAGTTCGTCGTGGCGATCCTCTATCGACCACTGCACCTGCGGCACCTGAATGCACCCGTGGACAAGCTCTTCGGTGCCGCCCACGGCGCCGGATTCGTACTGCTCGCCGTGCTGACGACGTTCGGCGCCCCCATCGTCGAGGAGTGGTTCTTTCGCGGTGTGGTCTTTCGGGGCCTCGTCGAGCTCGGCGCGGCCCGCTCGCCCCGTCTGGCCGTGACCCTCGGGGTGATCGTGAGCGCACTGATCTTCGCGGCCGTCCACGGCGAGGCCCGCCAGTTCGCCGGCCTCGCAGGGCTGGGCGTCGTACTAGCCGTCGTGGCGTGGCGTACCAAACGGCTTTTGCCGAGCGCCATCACCCACGTCTCCTTCAACGCAGTGGCGATGGCATCGGTCATCGCCCATCGGGTCCACTGATGCGGCGGTGGTCGCCGGGTGCATGGCTCGATCTCGCGGTCGTAGCCTCGGTCGTCCTGGTCACCGTGTGGTCACTCCACCCGAACCTCGTCTTCTCGACCAGCACGATCACGGGTGGCGACACGGGCGCCCACCTCGCGCTTCCGGCCTACCTGCGTAGCGTCGGGAACCCGTTCGACCTGACTCCGTGGTATCCGGGGTGGTTCGCGGGGATGCCCGCGTATACCTACTACTTCATCTTGCCCGACCTGCTCGCAACCTTGGCGAGCTACGTCATCAACGCCGCGCTCGCCTTCAAGCTCGCGACGATCCTCGGGTCGGTGCTCATGCCGGTCGGTGCCTATTTGCTCGGACGATTGATGCGCGCCCCTCGGCCGATCCCCGCAGCTCTGGCCGCCGCCACGCTGCCCTTCCTCTTTGACGCGTCATTCACCATTGACGGGGGCAACCTCTTCTCGACGAT
>JAJZSM010000035.1 GCA_021849765.1 Actinomycetes bacterium
GCAACGGTTGTCTTTCCACCTGACATCCGCGACGCCAACATCGGCTTCCTCTTCGCGCCCACCTATCACCACGCCCTCGCCCACTTGACGCCAATTCGCCGCGCGCTCGGCTTTCGCACCGTCTTCAACGTGCTCGGCCCGCTGGCTAATCCGGCGCGCGTGGGCCGTGGCGTAATCGGCGTCGCCCAGAGCCATCACCTGGAATCGATGGCCGAGGTTCTCGCGGCACGCGGGGTCGTCAAGACGATGCTCGTCAACGCTGACGACGGGCTCGACGAACTGTCACTCGGGACCCCGTCGACGGTCTACGTCGTCACGGGCGACGGCGTGCGCGTCGAGCGACTCGACGCCGCCGCCGAGTTGGGCCGCCACCACAGCGCAGAAGCGATCCGCGGCGCCGACGTCACGCACAACGTGGCCGTCGTACACCGATTCCTGGCCGGTGAGCCCGGTCCGGTGTTCGACGTCGCGTGCGCCAATGCCGCTCTCGCCTTGATTACCGCCGATCGGGCCGAGAACCTGTCCGAGGGTTTCGACATGGCCGCCGAGAGCGTGCGCAGTGGACGCGCCGGCGAATCACTCGAGCGGCTGATCGCCGTCAGTAACGCCTAGAGGACGCGCAACGCCTCTTTGTAGCGTCGCGCGTTCTCCACGTAAAGTGCGGCCCCCTCGGCGATCGCCTGGACGTCACTGGCCTCGGGCTTGATCGACGCTGGCACGCCCACGGCGAGGGCGCGCTCGGGTACCTCGGTGCGATTGCGCACGACGGCACCCGCGGCGACGGTCGCGCCGGTGTGGACGTGCACCTCGTGCAGGACCACCGAGCCGCTGCCGATCAGAGCGCCGTCGTGGACGACGCAGCCCTCGAGGTGCACGATATGTCCGACGACACAGTCCGAGCCGATGACCGTGGGGTACTCGGCCACCGCGTGCACGACGGTTCCGTCCTGGATCGAGGTCCGCTCCCCCACGATGATGGTGCCGTAGTCACCCCGTAACACCGCCCCGGGCCAGACGGAGTACTGGGCCCCGATACGCACGTCGCCGATCACCACAGCGTCGGGATGGACGAACGCGTCTTGATCGATCTGGGGAACTCGGTCACCGAGGGCGTAGATAGGCACTCCAACCTCCTAGTGGCTCAGCCACATGATCAACTGATAGAGCCGCCAGACCAGGTAGATGGCCGTGGCGACCACGAAGAACTTCCATCGTAACGGCATCGGCTCGGGCGTTGGTTCCTCGACGGAGTTGCCACAGACCTCACAGACGTCGCCTTCGACCGGACGGTCACAGGTCTCACACCACTTGGCCATCAGTCAACGCGGATCCGAACGCGCAGCGGCGTGGACCCGAGTTCGAAGCGCTCGCGCAGCGAGCGCTCCACGTAGCGCAAGTAGGTCGCGGGTAGCCGTCCCGCTACGAAGAGCGTGAAGGTCGGCGGCTCGATCGCGCCCTGGACGGCGTAGCGGATCTTGCCCGTGGGTGCCGGTTGTTTGATTTGCAGGTCGCGGATGGCGCGGTTGAGTGCACCCGTGGGGACTCGCTTGACGTAGTCGGCAGCCGACTCCTGCAGCGCCGGCAGCAGTCGATGCACGCCCTTGCCCGACGTGGCGGTCGTCTTGAGTACGGGGGCGTCGCCGAGGAAGGCGAGCTTGTCGCCCACCGTGGCGAGCACGTTGGGTCGGTCATCGGTCGCGATGAGCTCCCACTTGTTGAGAACGACGATGGCGGGGCAACCCGCCGCCGCGATGCGTTCGGCGAGCCGTTGATCCTGACCAGTTGCCCCAACGGTGGCGTCGATGACGAGGACCGCGATGTCGGCGCGGTCGAGCGCATCGAGACTGCGCAGCACCGCGTAGGTCTCCAGTCCGGCCTCGGTCTTGGCCCGACGGCGCATTCCCGCGGTGTCGATGAACCGGATCGGTCCACTGTCGGTCTCCACCACCGTGTCCACCGCGTCTCGCGTGGTGCCGGGCATATCGTGCACGACGGAGCGTTCCTCACCGATCAACTTGTTGAACAGCGTGGACTTACCCACGTTGGGCCGTCCGACGATCGCTACGCGTAGCGCGCCGTCGTTCACGTCGGTCTCGGGCTCCTCGGCGACCTCCTGAAGTGAGTCGACCAGGTGGTCGAGCAGGTCGCCCGCACCCCGGCCGTGTAGCGCACTCACGAAGTGCGGGTCCCCCGCGCCGAGACTCAAGAATTCCCACCCCGAACTCTCGTGCACGGCGTCGTCGACCTTGTTGACAACGAGCGAGACGGGGCGACCGCTGCGCAGGGCCCACCGTGCGGCCTGGCGATCCTCTTCCATCAGCCCCGTCGCGACGTCCACCACCAGCAAGACGTGGTCGGCGCTCGCGATGGCGCGTTCGGCCTGTTCAGAGACCTTCGCCTCGAGTGCGTCGCCCTGGGCCAGCCAGCCGCCCGTGTCCACGAGGTCAAAGGTGATCGCGCGCCACTCGACCTCGACGCTCTTGCGGTCGCGCGTTACGCCGCGGTGCTCCTCGACGACCGCCACGCGACGTCCGGCGAGTCGGTTGACGAGCGAGCTCTTACCCACGTTGGGCCGTCCCACGATCACGATCTGGGGACGGCTCATGAGGTCACCAGGTTGCGCGGCCGTACACGCTCGAGCGTCTCGCGCAGGTCATTACCCGTGGTGGTCACGGTGGTGACCGGTCGAGGTAGGTCCTCGAGGCCGAGTCCGTCGAGGAAACGACCCTCGGAGAGGCA
This sequence comes from Actinomycetes bacterium, assembly GCA_021849765.1. The sequence goes on from JAJZSM010000035.1 coordinate 2,740, forward strand.
GACGTCGGGCAGCAGGACCGTCGAATCCACGGGCAGCGTTTCGAGGGTGCGTGCGATGTCAAAGCCGGTCAACAGTCCCGCGACCTTGATGTTGCCCCCGAAGTAGCGATTCTCGACCGCCACGACATCGACCTCGCCAAATCCGTGGTCATCGAGCAGTCCGCGAAGCAGTGGTGCGGCGTATTCGCCGGTTAACACGACCACTCGCCCGTCGCCGTCAGTTCCGTCGCCACCACCGCGTACGGCGCGGTAGCCCCACGCCGGCGCGCCGTCGACCGACTGGAAGAAGCCCGAGCCGAGCGTCGCCATCGGCAGGCGCTCAGCGAAACTCTTCGTGAAGGCCGCCACCATACCGATCCCGTTCTCCGCCTCGTCCAGGCTGTCGTAGAAGTCTTCACGTGGTGGTGTGGTGCCAGCGACTAGGTAGAACTCATCGCTCGCGTAGAAGAGAGCTTTGCCCACCAGGTCACGGGCGAGTTCGCGATACCGGGCGACGAGGTCGATGACGTGACGGGCCTCGTCGGCGCGGTGCGAGCGCATGGTCGCCTCGGCCGAGAAGTCACTGACCCCAACGGGCACCAACGCCACCGACGCCACGCTCGGGTATTGACTCAGGATGTCCTGCATGGTCTGTTCCAGATGGTCCCCGTCGTTGACCTCGGGACAGACCACGACCTGGACGTGCACGGTGATTTCGGCGCGTAGGAGCTCGCGCAACCAGCGCAGGCTTGTCGCGCCCCGCGGGTTGCGCAGCATGGACGCGCGCAACTCGGGATCGGTCGTGTGCACCGAGACGTAGAGCGGCGACAGTCCCTCCTCGATCACTCGTTCTAGGTCGAACTCGGTGAAGCGAGTGAGCGTTGTGTAATTGCCGTAGAGGAACGAGAGACGGAAGTCGTCGTCCTTCACGTACAGCGAGCGACGCATCCCCTTGGGTAATTGGTAGATGAAGCAGAACGAGCAGTGGTTGTCACACGTACGGATCCGGTCGAAGACCGCCGAATCGATGGCGAGACCGAGTGGCTGACCGGGTTCCTTGGTGATGACCACCTTGCGCTCGAGTAGATCCCCGTCGCGCTTAACGAGCAGCGTGACGTCCGCGCCATCAATCAGCTGCTGATATTCGATGATGTCGGTCGGCGCGCGCCCGTTGATCGTCAGCAGCTCATCACCAACGCACAAGTCCGCCCCACCGGCGGGCGACGACTGCGCGATGGACGCGATACGGACCTTGGACACCGATCTAGCCTACTGGTGCCTCTGGTCAAACCAGCGGGTCGCCACTCCGGGGCGACTCACTAGGCTGACGGCGTGTCCGTTGACCGAGTCATACTCGCAGCGCCGCGCGGGTTCTGCGCGGGCGTCGAGAAGGCGATCAAAGCCCTCGACTGGATGACGCGCATCTTCGCCGCTCCGGTGTACTGCTACCACGAGATCGTCCACAACCGCTTCGTCGTGGACCACTTCCGATCCCTCGGCGTCGTCTTCGTCGACGACATTGCCGACGTGCCAGCGGGTGCACCAGTCATGCTGAGCGCCCACGGATCACCACCGTCGGTCATCGAGTTCGCCAAGGCGGCGGGTGGAACGGTCGTCGACGCGGTGTGTCCGCTCGTGACCAAAGTGCACCACGAACTGAAGGTTCGCTCGCGTAAGGGCTACACGGTGCTCTACGTCGGCCACGAGGGTCACGAGGAGGCGGTCGGCACGATGGCGGTCGCCCCCGAGTCGGTCCACTTGATCGAGTCCATCGAGGACATCGACGCACTCGACGATCAGACGGGGCCGTTCGCGCTGCTCAGCCAGACCACCCTCAGCCTGGACGAGTGGCAGGATATCCGCGACTACGCGCTCGAGCGGTTCCCCGAGATCTGGATGCCGAACCGCAGCGACCTCTGCTTTGCCACCACCAACCGCCAGGCGGCGCTGCGCGCAATCTGCGCTGAGGCCGACGCGGTGGTTGTGATCGGGTCGGCCAACTCCTCGAACACCGTGGCGTTGGCGAAGGTCGCCGCGGCCGCGGGCTGTCCGCGGGTCTTGCGCGTCAACGGGGCCCAGGACCTGCCCGACGACCTGACGGGTGTCGTCGCGGTCACCGCGGGGGCGTCGGCCCCCGAGTCGATTGTGAACGATGTCTTGGCCGTTCTCGACCCCGCCGCGGGCGTTGAAGTCCACGCCGAGACCGTCGAAGACGAGTACTTCCCACCGCCGCCGGAACTGCGTGAGATGTTGCGAGCGCTCGCCGCGCTCCTCGATGTCGTCTTTCAGACACCGGTGACGTCCGAACTCGACGGTCAGAGTGACCGCGACTTCACAGCGGCCCAGGTGCTCGCGACCAGTTCGCGTTAGCGCGACGAGCGCTCGAGCGTCGGTCCTGGCCGTGGGCCGCACGGGGACTAGTATCGCAAGGTGCCTGTTGCGCTGGCCACCACCCGCGTCCTGGGCTTTTGCCGGGCGATTGCGGCGGTGACGGAGAAAGAGTAGGGATGGCAAAACACGATCTCGAGACACGGCGGCTGGCGAAGCTTCGGTCGTACGCGATCGACCAGGCGATGACCCGTTTCCATCAGGACTACCCGGACTTCAAGCCCGAGACCATCATCGCCTCGATCTGCGCGTACGAGGAGGAGGGGAACATCGGTTCGGTCTTGGACCAGATGCCCGCCACCATGAACGGGCGTCCCTACACCACGCTCGTCGTCGTCGACGGCGGTGAGGACCGGACCGCAGCGATCGCGCGCAACTACCCCGGCGTGAAGGTGATCGAGTTCCCGGTGAACCTCGGTCACGGCGTCGCACTGCAGGTCACCTACCGCTACTGCATCGACAACCAGGTCGAGTACGTGGTCACGCTGGACGCCGACGGTCAGAACGACCCGGCCGAGATGTCCGACGTGCTCGGACCCCTGTTGCGCGACGAGGCCGATTTTGTCGTCGCCTCGCGTCGACTCGGGGTTGACGAGACCTCGGACCGCTTCCGCAAGACCGGCGTGTGGTTTTTCTCCTTCATCATGAACCGTATGACCGGTGCGAACCTCACCGACACCTCGACGGGCTACCGTGCGCTTCGCGTCACCATGCTCGCCGACGTGGTGGACCGCCTCACCCAGGACCAGTACCAGACGGCGGAACTCTTGATCACTTGCCTCAAGCGCGGTTGGCGCGCGGCCGAAGTTCCCACGGTTTGGCACCCGCGCCGATCCGGTACCACAAAGAAGGGCGCCAACTGGCTCTTCGGATTCCGCTACACGAGGGTTGTCTTTGGCACCTGGTGGCGCGAGCGCTAACGCTCGCCGAGGGCCTCGTGGTAGGCCTCCTCGAGTCGTTCGCGTAGTTCTTCGGTCTTGGCCGCGATGAGTGAACGCGGCACACGTCCCGGCGCGCTGGGCGCCGCGAGGGGTTTGCCGACGACCACCTGCACGCGGGAGAAGCGCGGGAGTTTGGCCCCGGCGGGCATCGCGCGATCGCTGCCGGCGATGCCGACGGGAACCGTAGACGCGCCGGTACGCGAGGCAACGAACATCGCCCCGTCACGCAACGCCTCCACGTGGCGTCCCTCGCGCCGTCCGCCCTCGGGGAAGAGGATCAGCGCTTGGCCCCGTCGCAGCACCTCCTCGGCGAGTCGCAGGGACTCACGGTCTGCGGTACCACGGGCCACGGGGAAGGCACCCACGTGGCGCAAGAGCATTCCGAGCACCGGCACGGGGAAAAGTTCCTGCTTGGCCATGAAGAAGACCTTGCGCGGTGAGATGAACAACGTGAAGACGAAGTCCACGTTGGAACGATGCACGGGCGCGATCAACACGGGCCCGGAACGCGGGATGTTCTCGCTGCCGCGCACCCGGGGGCGGAACAGGATCCACGAGAGCGCCGTCAAGATGGCCGCAATCACCCGGTAGAGCGGGGTCTTCTCAGGATTGAGGATCAGTTCGGTGTCTTCAGCCATCTCACGATCTCTTCTACCACTTGGTCGATGGACAGGTCGGTTGTGTCGATGACGACGGCGTCGCTCGCCTGGCGCAGGGGCGAGGCGACTCGTTCCCGATCAGCACTGTCACGCCGGGTCACCGAGGATACGCCCTCGTCACCCCGTCGGCGCGCCCGCTCGTCGAGCGAGGCCGTCAGGTACACCTTCAGGCGCGCGTCGGGAAAGACCACCGTTGCGATGTCGCGCCCCTCGACGACCGTGCCGGTCGGCTGGGCGGCCGCCCAGGCCCGTTGTCGGGTGACCATGGCCCGGCGTACCGCCGGGTTGGCCGCAATCGTCGAGACCGCAATGTTGACCGGCTCGCTTCGGATGGTCTCCTCGACGTCGACGCCGTTGATCGTCACCCGGGGCAGCGTGCTGATCGAGGCCCCGGCGGCGACCTGGGCGACCGCCTCAGCGTCAGCGGGGTCGATGCCGCGGCGCAGCACCTCGGCCGTGACCGCGCGATACATCGCCCCGGTGTCGAGGAACGACCATCCGAGCGCCGTGGACACGGCCCGCGCGACCGTGGACTTGCCCGAACCGGCCGGGCCGTCGATGGCGATGATCTGGGTCATCGCAGCCCGTTCAGATCGGAAAAGAACGAGGGGTAGCTCGACGCCACGGTCTCGATGCCGTCGATGATGCAACCCCGACCGGCCACGCCCGCGACGCCGGCCGCCATCACCATGCGGTGATCGAGGGTGGCCGGCTGGTGGAAGAACTGGAAGTTCGCAGCTGCGCCGAGGCCCTCGACGAAGAAATCGTCGCCCTTCGCCCAGACGCGACAGCCGAGCGCCTTCGCGAGCGCCATCGACCCCGCGAAGCGGTCCGACTCCTTCACGCGTAGTTCGCCCATCGCGATGAAGGACGTGACACCCGTCGCGGCCGCGGCCGCCACCGTGAGTGCGGGAACCTCGTCGACCGAGGGGATCTCCTCGGCGTGGATCGTCGTCGCGCGAAGCGGGGCCGAGCGCGAGGCCAGCCCGGTACCGTGCGCGTAGGCCACGAGTGACACGTCCGCCCCCATGCGACCTAAGACGCTCACGAAGCCAATCCGTTCCGTTGCGACGTCAATGGGTTCGACCCCGACGTCGGCGTCAGGGTGTAGTGCGCCCAACACGGCGAAGAATGCGGCCTGTGAGGGGTCCCCGGGGACCCGCCACGCGCGGGCCTGAGGGCGGGCGGGATGTACGGTGACCCGCCGACCGGCCCCGACGTCGACCACGTCGAGGGGCACGCCCGCGAGGGCCAGCATGTCCTCGGTCGCTCGGCGGGTCCGAACGCGCTCGTGCACAATCGTCGGGCCAGTCGCCGAGAGCCCGGCGAAGAGGATCGCCGACTTGACCTGGGCGCTCGGTACCGGTACGTCGTAGTCGATCCCGCGCAGGGAGCGCGAACCTACGACGTGGAGCGGCGCACAGAGTCGTTCTCCCTCGCCACGCAGCGTCGCGCCCATCGCGCGCAGTGGCACGGCGACGCGGTCCATCGGGCGGCGCGAGAGCGACGGGTCCCCCACGAGCACGTGTTCACCGTCAATCCCGCTGACGAGTCCCGCGACGAGTCGCATCGTCGTGCCTGAGTTGCCACAGCCCAACGGTGCGTTCGCCGCGTGCAGCCCGTCAGGGGCACCGGTGACGACGGTCTCAGTCCCCTCGACCACCCTCGACGCCCCGAGCTGCTCGATGATGACTCCGGTGCCGCGCACGTCATCGCCGGGTGACAGTCCGTCGATCCGGCTCGTCCCGGCGGCGAGGGCACTGACGAGCAACGCCCGGTGCGACGCGCTCTTGTCGCCCGGCACGCGTACCACGCCACGCAGGCGCGACGCGGCTGAGACGGTCTCGCTGCTCATCAACGCTCGAGCGTAACGGAGAAACCCATCGCGACGAGGGCATCGGTGAAACGCGACGCGTGCTGAGCGTCAACCGCGAGCAAGAGCGTGCCACTCACGCCCTCGATACCGTGCGCAATCTCAATGTCGAAGATGTTGACTCCCATGTCCGAGGCCGCCACGGTCACCGTCGCGAGCTCGCCGGGCCGGTCCGATACCGCCACGCGCAGGTACGCCAGTCGGTCAGCGCTGAGGGCCCGCCCGGGCAGTTGACGGCGCGCGACGGACGCCATGGCAAGCTTGGTGGCAATCTCCTCACGACGTCCTTCTTGCAAGGCGGCCCGGATGTTGGCGAGGCGCTCCTCGAGCGAGGTCAACGTCTGGGTGATGGCATCGCGGTTCTCGAACAACACGTCGGGCCAGATCGACGGATCGCCGGCCGCGATTCGGGTCATATCGCGAAAGCCCCCGGCCGCCAATTGCAGCAGGACGGCGTCCTGCTCGGCGGCCAGTGACGCCTCGTTCATCAAGGCGCCAGCGAGCAGGTGCGGCACGTGGCTGGCGAGTGCGACCAGACGGTCGTGATCGGCTGCGGTGATCGCCACAACGTTGGCGCCGAGCTCTCGCAGGTACCCGTGCAAGCGGCTGTAGTGACCGGGTTCGGTGGCTGCGGTCGGCGTGAGGACCCACGTGCAGCCGCGGAAGAGGTCGTCGCGTGATGCGCCGAGACCCCGCTGCTCGGATCCGGCCATCGGGTGACCGCCGATGAAGCGGGCGTCGTCCACCGTCGCGACGATCGCGGACTTCACGCCCGCCACGTCGGTGACGATGGCCTCGGGATCGTTGAGATGGTCGAGCACCTGGACCGCGAGGTCCGCGACGGCCCCGGCGGGCGTCGCGATCACCACGAACGTCGTCCCAGGAGCGGGTTGGGAGTCGGCGATGATCGACAACTCCTTGGCGCGCTCGACGATGTCGGGGGCGCGGTCGCTGCCCGTCACCGTCCAGCCGACGCTCGCGAGCGCTCGCGCGACCGATGCCCCGATGAGGCCCAGGCCCACGACGTGGGCGCGGCGCTCACTCGGGGAGGTCATCGCGCAGGGTTCGTGCGTCTCGCAGGTAGACGTGATGGATGTCGGTGCGTTCGGCGTCGGTGTAGACGTGCAGCAGCACGCGTACGCACCGCGGCATCGAACCCGGCACCGCGATCTCGCTGGCACACAGCAACGGGATATCGCCGAAACCGATTGCCCGCGCGGAGGTGGCGGGGAACGACGATGTCAGGTCGGGCGTGGTGGTGAGGATGACGCTCACGACATCATCGTGTTCGAGCTGGTTGCGGGCCATCAGCAGGGTCAAGAGCTCCTGGGTGGCCTCGGCGATCTCCTCGGGCGTGTCGACCGCACACGTCGTGGCGCCGCGCAAGGCTCGAATCTTGGCAGAAGTCATGCAGGCATCGTAGAGGCCATCTCATCGGTCATACCAACGGCCTCGAAAAGTCGACGGACCTCGGCGACTGACAGCTGGCGGTAGGCGCCCGGTGCGAGGGTCGCGTCGTGCAGGGGTCCGATGCGCGTACGGACCAGACGCGTCACATCGTGGCCGACCGCCGCGCACATGCGCCGGACCTGCCGGTTGCGGCCCTCGTGGATCACGATGCGCAACAGCCCCTCGCTCACGCGGCTGACCTGGGCCGGGCTCGTGACACCGTCGTCGAGCTGCACGCCCTCGCGCAGGCGTCGGATCGCGCCGGGCGACGGGTCGCCCTCGACGCGCACGAGGTACTCCTTGCCGATGTGCGAGCTCGGGTGGGTGAGCAGGTGGGCCAGGCGTCCGTCGTTGGTCAACAGCAGCAGTCCCTCG
>JAJZSM010000036.1 GCA_021849765.1 Actinomycetes bacterium
GGCGATCCGTCGGTACCACGACCGAGCACCCGCGAACGTTGCGGGTGCCCCGACCGACGAGGGAGAACGTAACCATGGACGAGATCACGACGCTCGTCGCGCGGCCGGTCTCTACCCTCGCGGTGGTGGCGTAATGACTGAACCAATCCTGCAGGCCCGTGACCTCGTCAAACGGTTCGGTGAGTTCAACGCCGTCGACGGCGTGAGTTTCTCGGTCGACCCCGGTGAGAGCTTCGGCTTCCTCGGTCCCAACGGTGCGGGCAAGACCAGCACCATGCGGATGATCTCGGCGGTCTCGCAACCGACCGCCGGGTCGCTCAGCGTCTTCGGTCTCGACCCGCGCACCCACGGGCCCGAGATTCGTGGACGGATCGGCGTCGTCCCCCAGGAGGACACGCTCGAGCTCGAGCTCTCGGTGCGGCTCAACCTGGAGATGTTCGGCCGCTACTTCGATATTCCCCGGGCCATCCTGCGCGAACGCGCGACCGATCTCCTCGCCTTCACCCAGTTGAGCGAGCGGGCGGACGATCGCGTGGAGGATCTCTCGGGGGGGATGAAACGCCGCCTCACCATCGCGAGGGCGCTCATCAACCAGCCCGAGATACTGATCCTCGACGAGCCAACCACCGGCCTCGACCCTCAGGCGCGTCACCTGCTCTGGGACCGGCTGTACCGGCTGAAGCGCGAGGGCGTGACGTTGATCATCACGACGCACTACATGGACGAGGCCGAGCAGTTGTGCGATCGGCTCGTCGTGATGGACCACGGCACGATCGTGGCCTCGGGCACGCCTCGGGAACTGATCACCCATCACTCCACCCGAGAAGTCGTCGAGCTTCGCTTCAACACCGACTCCCACGACGGCTACCACGACCGACTCGCACCGTTCGCCCAGCGCCTAGAGGTGCTGCCCGACCGGGTCTTGCTCTACGTGGACGAGGGTGACGAGACCTTGCGACGGATCCACGAGCAACAGATCACGCCCATGAGCGCCCTCGTTCGGCGCAGCTCGCTCGAGGACGTCTTCTTACGCCTCACGGGCCGGACCCTGGTGGATTGATCGTGGCGACCCGGACCGACACCCAACTCGGCTGGTCGAGGTGGCGCCGTAGTTGGTGGTACCACGCGACGTACTACGCCCAGACCTGGCGTGGGTCCGTGGCGAGTACCGTCCTGTTCCCCATCTTCTACCTCGCCGCTCTCGGCGTCGGCGTCGGGCACCTCGTGTCGGCCCACACGGGACTGGTCGACGGCCAGACCTACCTGCACTTCATCGCGCCGAGCCTGCTCGCCACCACGACCATGCAGCTCGGCGAAGGCGAGTCGCTCTGGCCGGTGCTGGCCGCCGTGAAGTGGGTCCGGTCCTACCACGCCGCCGTCGCCACGCCACTCGAACCGATCGACATCCTCGTGGGCAAACTCTCGTGGGTCGTGACGAGGGCGGTCGCGACCGGGGTCGTCTACACGATCGTGATCGCGGCCTTCGGCGCGCTCCAGTCGTGGTGGAGCCTCACGCTCCCGCTCATCGGCGGCCTCATCACCTTGGCCTTCGCCGCACCGTTCGTCGCCTACGCCGCCGCAGTCCAGTCCGACGCGTCATTCGTCGCCATCTACCGCTTCGCGATCGTCCCGATGTTTCTCTTCTCGGCGACGTTCTATCCCGTCAACGCCTACCCCGGCTACCTACGCCCCGTGGTGCAGATCGTCCCGCTCTATCACGGGGTCGCCCTCGCGCGTTCGGCCGCCTTCGGCGAGTGGCCGATGCTACCCACCCTCGGACACCTGACGATGCTCGTCGCGATGGCCGTCGCCGGCGTCCTCTGGGGCCGACGGACCCTGCGACGCCGGTTGGTGGACTAGTGCTCACCCGGACGCTGCCCCGGTTCGGTTCTCGAAGGTCCCTGCGGGTCTTTGAACGGAACCTGACGGTCTACCGGTCGCAGTGGGTGATGTTGATCTCGGGTTTCTTCGAGCCACTCTTCTACCTGCTCAGCATCGGCATCGGGCTCAACCACCTCGTCGGTCCACTACCGCTCGGTGGCCGCCTCGTGAGCTACGCGACGTTCGTCGCGCCCGGGATGCTGGCGACGTCGGCGATGAACGGTGCGATGATTGACACGATCTTCAACACGTTCTTCCGACTGAAGATCTCCCACTCCTACGACGCGATACTCTCGACGCCGCTCGACGTGACCGACGTCGCACTCGGTGAGGTTTGGTGGGCCCTCGCGCGCGCCGGCGCCTACGGCGCCTCCTTCATCGTCTGCATGGTGCTGCTCGGCGACGCCGGCAGCGCCTGGGTCGTGCTGTGCTGGCCCGCGGCGATCCTCACGAGCCTCACCTTCAGCGCGATGGGGCTGGCTGCCTGCACCTACGTCCGCTCCTGGCAGGACTTCGACCTGGTCACCCTCGTCCAGTTGCCGATTTTCCTCTTCTCCGCGACGTTCTTTCCGATCTCGCTCTACCCACACTGGCTCGGCGCCATCGTCGCCATCTCGCCGCTCTATCAGTCCGCCGCACTACTGCGCGGTCTGTCCTTCGGCGTGTTCCAGTGGGTGATGCTCGGGCGCGTGGCCTATCTCGCCGTGCTCGCCCTCGTCGGGTTGCGCGTCGCGGCCAATCGTTTTCGCCGCATCCTCGTACCCTGAGACGGGACGGCCACCGTCCGGTCGGTGGCATTGAGCATTGGTCCGATCACGGTCAGTTATTTCGATTGACCACCGGTATTAGCAGGCCAAGTCCGTGTCGTAGGTGGTGCCACCGGAATTGACCGTACCGTACTGGGCGAGCAATAGCGGCGCGTGCGTGTCCGACGCAGACAAGGTGAAGCCTGACGTTGTCGAGGAACACGTCTTCAAGCCCGCCTGCCAGTCACCGGCCACGCCGGAGACGACGAATCCCGATCCAGTAATCGACGCCCACATCGAGGGCGTGGAATAGACACCAACCGGGATGTTCGTGCTCGACATCTCCTGGACCATGCCGGTGATCGTGGCCTGGTTGAGTGCGGCGTTGGTCGACCAGCTGTTGCCGGTCTCGACGTCAGCCCACCACATCGCCGGCGTGCCCGGCTCACTACTCACTGCCCAGGCGGCCTCGCTGCAACCGATAGCCCAGGCAGCCTGCAGTGCCGAGAGCGTGTGCCCCGATACACCAGTCGGTTGAAACATTTGTGAACTGGACTTGCAGTTGGTGGTGTCGGACTTCGCGTACGCCAGGGCGTAGCCAGTGTTGAAGTACAGCGACGACGGCGTCGTCGAAGTGTCGTTATTCGCAGCGGACCACTGTGTTGACGCGTACGGGTTCGTGGTGAACGGTCGACCGTGGGTCACGCCGATGATGGCGAAACTCGTGTTCGAGGGAGGCGTCGACGAACCCTGCGGATAAGACGCATCGTAGCCAGTTGCTGAATAGGTGTACGTAGCCGCCCCCGCGGGCGACGCCAACGGCACGGCTCCCGTCATCGCAGCGAGTGCGACGATCACACCAGCTCTCGTCATCATCGAACGTCGTGGACTTCTCAACTTCATGTTGCCCCCCATGAACGCGTCGTCGCCACCCTTCGCGGCTCGACCAACCGTCGCGCCAGCGTAGTGGACCCGTCGCACCGTGTCGAGTCTCGGTCGCGAGCATCCTCAACCGAGCGTTGGCCCGCGAACGTGCTCGATTACACCCGACCCGACAAGACGTTACGCCGACTCGTGTACTCATCGACGTCGATGTCGCCGCGTGCGAGCCGTTCGTCAAGGATCCCCAGCGCACTGCTCGGATTCGTCGATCCACGACCGTCATCCACGTCGCGACGCGACCCGTCGCGACGCCGGGACATCGAGAGCAGCAACGCGGCGATCGCCACGATCAGCAAGATGGCGAGGAAGACGAGGAAGAGCCCGCCACGCAGTCCAAGGCCCTGGTGCATCCCACCGTCGAAGAAGGGTCCGCCGAAACCCGGTTGTGGTGCGTCTGGTGGCATAGTTCGAACCCGCCTCTCTCTATTCGTTGACCAACGACAAACACACCCATTGTCGCGGCGCATGTCCACGACGCGACCCACTTCTTAAACGATTCTTCGAATCGAGGCGCCGAGAGCGGCTCTCGTACCAGTGGACGAGTCACGGTCCGTCCTTCGTTGTGCGGCACCGCTCGGTCCACGCCTCCGGCACCCAGAGCGGGGATCACTCGCGGCAGAATTGGGCCGTGACGGATCCATTCGACGGCGGCGGAGTTCTGGTCACGGGCGTGATGGCCTCTGGGAAGTCAACGATCGCCGACCTGCTCGTCCGTCGCTTCGATCGCGGGGTCCACGTGCGTGGGGACGAGTTTCGAAGGATGATCGTGACGGGTCAAGACCCCATCGGGCGAAGCCTCGGCCACGAAGCCCAACGCCAGCTCGACCTGCGCAGACGACTCACAGCGATGGTCGCGAACGAGTACTGGCGTGACGGCTTCACTGTGGTCATCCAGGACATTGTCGTTGGCGAGGCCCTACCCGAGGTCATCGACCTGCTCGACATCTCGCCACTCTTCGTCGTCGTGCTCGCCCCCCGGTCCGACGTGGTCGCTCGTCGCGAACGCGACCGTCCCAAGACGGGATACGTCAACGGTTGGGACGTCGACGCACTCGTCACGATGTTCGAGGAGACCACGCCTCGATGCGGACTCTGGCTCGACTCGTCGGACCTGTCGCCAGCGGGCACGGTCGAGGCGATCCTCAGCCGTTGCGACGAGGCTCGCGTCAAGTAGTGAACAACGATGACCGTCGAGCACGCGGGTCACTCGTCCACTCCGACGATGGCCGGTAGGCTTGGACAGCTATGCGTGCGACGAACTGCGACGGACAGGTTGGCGGGTGGACCCTCGCAGGGCCGTCAACTGTCGCTGAGTAGGGCGTGGTGGAGGTAGTGGCGCGCACGCCCGCCAATCGCCGACTTTCACGCCGACTCGGACCGTCGACGGTACTCGGACTCCTGATGAGCGCCATATTCCTGCTCGCGTCACTCGTCGTCGCCACGCCGAGCGGCGCGACACCGGGATGGCAGGTGACGTGGACGTCACCGATGGACCTCGCCCTCGGCGCGACCTACAACTCGACGGTGCGCGACACCGCGACGGTGGCGGTCGCCGGGAGTTCGGTGGAGTTGACCTTCTCCAACCTCTGGAGCGCCACGCCGACCACCTTCGGTGCCGTCACGGTCGGCGTCGACCAGAGCGGGCCCACCGTCGTCACCGGTTCCTTCGTCCCAGTCACGTTCGCCAACGGACAACGAGCCGTGACGATACCCGCGCACGGACAGGTCACGAGCAATCCCGTCGCCCTGGTCGTGCACGCCAACGAGAAGATCGCCGTCTCCATCGCCGTCTCGGGCTGGGCGACGGTGAGCGTGCACTACTGCTGTACCGGGAACATCAACACGTGGGCGACGAGCAACGGCGTCGGCGACCACACGACCGACCCGACCAGTCAGAGCTTCAACCCCCAGCTGACCGGCGCTTTCGTGCGCTGGCTCTCCGGGGTGGCGGTCGCGAATTCGCCCGCCCAAGGTGCCATCGTGGCCTTCGGGGACTCCATCACCGACGGATACGGCTACGAGAACAATGGCTTCAGTTGGGTGAACGCCCTCCAGCAGCGGATCGACCGATTACCCGCGACCGACCAGATGTCAGTCGTCAATGAGGGAATCGCCGGCAACACCTTGACCGTCTTCCCGCCGGGGACCTCCTACGCCACGAACTCCGGCGGCGTGCCGGGTGTGACGCGGCTCGCGACCGACGCGCTCGCCTGGCCGGGCGTCAAGGACGTCGTCGTCCTGCTCGGCACCAACGACATCTGGTTCGGAGCGGGCGGCGTGACGGGCAGGCCAATCCCGCCCTACGGCACCGCCGCTGCGATCGAGACGGGCCTTCGCACGGTGGCGGCCCAGGTCCGCGCTCGGGGCCTCAACGTCTACGCCATCACCCTGCTGCCGCGCGCGACGTCGACGAAGCAGGACCACGACCTGCCTGAGTACTGGGGCCCGTCGGAGCAGTCGGTGATGAGTGCCGTGAATGCGTGGCTCCTGTCAGCCCGCACTGGTTTCACCGGCGTGATCAACCTCGCCGCGGTGATGGCGGACGTCTACAACGGTGACTGCAATCCGAACACACCATTCGCGCCGTACTTCAACCCCGACCACCTTCACCCGAACGTAGCCGGCGAGACCGCCATGGCCAACGCCATCTCCACCCAGCTCTTCGGTCTGCCCGAAGCTGCGCTCAACCCACCAGTGTTGACCGCGACGCCAACGCCGGGCTGCGCCGCGGCCAAGGTGGCCTCGGCCGTCCTCGCGTCAGCGGTGCCAACGACAACCACGACCGTGGCACCCACCACGACGGTGGCACCCACGACCACGACAATCCCGTCATCGCTCCTACACAGCGCCCGTTCCCTGGCAATCTGGCTGCTGGCTGCGCTCGTGGTTATCGCCGGCGTCCTCGCCCTCGTCGCACGCCGTCGGGTCGCGAAGCGGCGTCGTGACCGGCGCCGGGCCATGCGCGTCGTTTCCTACCCGCGCGTGCCCCCACCGTCCCAGCCTCGCAACGGCCCGGACCCGCGACGTCGCAACCCGCGACGCTGACTCAGCGGAGCGAGTAGCGGTAGCGCAGGAAAGGCTCGCCGCTTCGGCTGGTCATAGCACCGTCGCTGCGCCAGCCGAGCGCCTCGTAGAAATGCCTCGCCGCCATGTCGGGCGGCGTCACGAGCACCAGTTCGTCATCACCCGCGTTGCGCGCAAAGACGATTGCCGCGTCGATCAGTGCCCGTCCGACGCCACTGCCCTGGGACGCCGAGTCGACCAGCACGTGGGTCACCTCCCCGATCCGTGGCGCATCGGCGCTTGGTGCAGCCGCGGTAGGTCGCAATCGCGCGAGGAGGAGTCGTCCCACGCCTCGCGCGTAACGGCCAGCTCGGGTTACCACGAGGTCCTTCGCCAGCCGGGGTCGCGCGGCGGCGGCGATGACGATGGCCCGAGCGAGCGCGAAACCGTGCTCGCGGACCATCGCGCGCACGTGCGTCGCGGGGTCGGTCGCCCCGAGCAGAACGCCACGCAGCGCGCCGGCGTCGTCGAGCGCGACGAAGGACATCGATCCCGGCGTCGTCGTCCACGCCCGGTAGTAGGTGCGCATGAACGAGGGCCCGAACCGCGAGAGGAACTCCATGTCGAGCACGACGAGGTGGAGCGTCACCGCCGCGTCGATGTCCGAGGCGGCGAGGTCACGCACGCTCACCACGGGTGGGACCCGTTAGCGAACGTGGCGAGTGCGGTGGGTGGTCGCAGTGGAATATCCAACTGTACGTCGAGGCACGCGGCACCGAATACGACGACGGACCCGCTGCTAGATTTACCCCGATGGCACCACCGCGACACGGCCGGCGGGTCAACGTGCGTCGGCGCCGATTCGTCGCGGTGCTCGCGCTGATCCTCATAGTCCTGCTCGTCGTCGCGACGACCCGGGGTCAGGGTCCAACCACCTCGACCACGTCCTCGACGACCGCCACCACCGCGACCTCCTCGACGACGACCACGCGAGCGACGACCCCTCACGCACCCTTCGCCGTGGGGGCCGTGACCTTCACGGTGAGCGAACCGGCCAGTGGTTCAACGGGTGCGAGGACCTTCCCCGTCACCGTGCGCTACCCCGCCGTCGGTGCCCCCGGCACGGCGCGCCTCGGCCTGGTCCCGCTTCGCGACGCCGGTCCCTTCCCGCTGCTCATCTTCTCCCAGGGCTTCGACATCTCACCCGAGGCGTACGCCGGGCTGCTCGATGCGTGGAGCGCCGCGGGTTATGTCGTCGCCGATCCCGCGTATCCCTACACGTCACCGAACGCCACCGGCGGCGTCATCCGCAGTGACATCGTCCACCACCCACATGACCTCAGTTTCCTGATCACCACGTTGATCGCGGACAGCGCGCAGGCCGGCAACGCCCTCGGCGGACTGGTGGACACCCACGAGATCGGCGTCGTCGGCCAGTCCGACGGCGGTGACGTGAGCCTCGCGGCGGTGGCGAACTCGTGCTGTCGCGACGCGCGAATCGGCGCCGCAGTGATCCTCTCGGGGGCCGAACTGTCCTGGTTCCCCGGAACGTACTTCACCTCCGGTTCGACACCCCTCCTCGTCGTCCAAGGCACGAACGACCTAACGATGAATCCCGTCACCTGCAGCGTCACGCTCTACAACGAGGCGCCCGCACCCAAGTACTACCTGGCGATGATCGGCCAGACCCACCTCAGCGCGTACGTGCCCGCCGGGCCAGCGCGCAACGTAGTGGCGGCGGCGTCGATCGACTTCTTCAACGCCTATCTGCGACACGCACCGGGCGCGCTCGCCGCGATGCGGGCGGCGGGCACACGTCCGGGGCTCGCCACGATCACCAGCGCGTCGAAGGTTCCCCTCGTCGCGGGGACGTGCCCCGACGCGCCGCTCGGCTGATCAGCCGCGTGGCTTGACGCCCTTGACGACGTTGGCCTCGGCCACGACGTTCACGCTCGTGAGGTCCACGAAGCCAGCGGCCTCGTAGAGGCGCATCCAGGCGTCGGGCGTGATCGGACGCTCGCGGAGCCGGAAGATGTAGCGACCGGCGTTCTTGAGGATCCGCCAGTAGCCGGGGATCCCCTTCTTCGCCATCACCTTGATCTTGCTCGCGATGACCTGGCGGTCCTCGGTCGTGGCGCCGCGCCCGAGCATCATGTCGGAGTTGATCAGCACGCCGCCGGGCCGCAGCCAGCCGAAGGCTGCGGTGACGACCTTGGCCTTGTCCGAGTCCAGGAGGTGGTGCAGTGCGTAGTTACTGATCACGAGGTCCAGCGACGACGGATCGATGGCGAGGTGTTCGATCGGCGAGACGATCCCCGAGACGTGGTCGAGTCCTTCGGCCTTGGCCTGGGCGACCATCCGGTCCACCATCGCCGCACTCACGTCGACGCCGATAACGGTGGCGCCGCGCCGCGCGAGTTCGAGCGCCAGGCGCCCACCGCCACAGCCGAGGTCCATGCAGACCATGCCGGGCTTGACGTCGGCAACCTCGATGGCCTTGGCGGCAACCTTGGTCATCCCGACGTCATTGTGGCGGTCCCACGTGTCGGCCCGACGGGTCCACGTGCGCCGTTGCGTCGCGATCGACAGGCGCGTGGACTGCTTCTTGCCCCACGAGGGGTTCGTTTCTCTGGGCGCGTTGGACATGTTCTCTCTTTTTCGGGGGGCCGATCGGTTTCAACGACTGTTGTCTTCCAGGACGACGGGACTTCACGACCTGGCAACCGGCGTCACCCTGACGCCCGCCGACCAGGAACCGATTCTACCGGTCGAGGTGAGCGTCGACACCGACGGGGCACTTCACCACACCTTCGGCCGGGACCGCTTCGTTTCTACCGTACGTCGGCCGACCACGCCGCCATCTCCGCGGCGAACAGGTCCAACCCGAGGGGGCCGAGTTCGAGCGCCTGCTGGTGGAACGCCTTGAGGTCGAAACGTGCGCCGAGTCGCGAACGGGCCTCGTCGCGCACCTCGAGCCAGCGTCGTTGGCCGACCTTGTACGAGATCGCCTGGCCCGGCATGCCGAGGTACCGGTCGACCTCGGACACCGCGCTGGCGTGCTCTTCGATCGCCCACTCCTCGAGGAGTGCGACCGCCATCTCGGCGGTCCACGGCCTCGACGAGCAGTCACCAAGCGACCCGAGCACACCGAGGTCGTCGGGTGCGTCTAGTCCCAGGTGCAACCCGACGTCCACGACGATCCGGTTCGCCCGCAACGCCTGTCCGGCGAGGTACCCGAACTCCTCAGCCGGGCTCGCGTACCCATCGAGCTCCTCCATCAATCGCTCGGCGTAGAGCGCCCATCCCTCGCCGTACCCTGACGTCCAACCGCGAAGACGATGGAACCGCGACTGACGGTCGGCCGACAACATCGCGATCGCCGCCTGGAGGTGGTGACCGGGTACGGCCTCGTGATACCAGGTCGCTGGGAAGCGCCACCACGCGAACGACGTGGCACCCATCGTGGGGTACCACGTGGTGCCCGGGCGCGAGAGGTCCTCACTCACGGGGATGTAATACGCGGCCGACGCCGACCCTTCGGGTGCGAGTCGTACGTCACAGAACCGCACCCGCGGATCGATGTCGAAGTGCACGCCATCGAGCCGATCGACGGCGGCGTCGACGAACGAGCGCAGTCGAGCGAGCAGGGTCTGCGTACCGTCGACGAGTTGCTCCGGATCGTGGTCGAGCAGGACCGAGACCTCGCGCAGGCCCTCTACCCCGGGATACATCGAGTCGGCCAGTGCGACCATCCGATCGTGGATCCGACGGGACT
>JAJZSM010000037.1 GCA_021849765.1 Actinomycetes bacterium
GTCGGACCAGCCCAGCTGGTATCGACTGAAGTCCAAGTTGTCGATGGTCATGTCGCTCCTCTGGGTATTATCCCTACGCCCATAGTACTAACTATGGTCCCTGCCCTGTCAGAAATTACTGGCAAAGTGGAGCCGTGCCTCTCACCCCTTCAGTACCACAACGTCCCTACCGCATCACCCGCCACGGCGACACCCGCGAAGACCCCTACTACTGGCTCATGGACCGTGAGAATCCCGAAGTCCTAGAGCATCTTCGCGCCGAGAACGACTTCCTGGCGGCCTCACTCAAACACCTGGCTCCGCTCGAAGCCCAGCTCTTCGACGAGATTAAGCGGCGGATCGAGGAGACCGACATCTCGGTGCCGGTACGCCGCGGTGCGTGGTGGTATTTCGAGCGCACCCGAGAGGGACTCAACTACCCGATCAGCTGTCGCGTTCCGGTCACCGAGGGCGACTCGACCCCACCAGTCGTCGACCCACTCGTGGCCTTCGCCGGTGAGCAGATAATCCTCGACGAGAACCTCGAGGCGCAGGGCCACGATTTCCTCTCGATCGGCGTGCTCGACGTGAGTCCGGATGATCGATGGGTCGCAGTCGGTGTGGACTTCGACGGCGACGAGCGCCACCGGGTGACGGTGCGATCACTCACCGGCGCCTTGCCGCTCGCCGACACCCTCGATGACGTCTACTACGGCTTCGCGTGGTCCAGCGGTAGTGACTACTTCTTCTACACGCGCGTCGACGACGCCATGCGACCGTGGCAGGTCTGGCGACACCGCCTCGGATCGGAGGCGAACGAGGACGTACTCGTCTATCAGGAGGACGACGCGCAGTTCACCGTCTCGGTCGGACGTTCGCGCGACAACGAGGTGATCGTGGTGTCGATTGCCTCCTCGACCACGACCGAGGTCCGCTACCTGGCGGCGGACCGGCCCACCGATCCACTCGTCGTCCTCGAAGCGCGGCGTCTGGGCGTCGAGTACGGCGTCGAGCACCTCATCGCCGCTGACGCCACACGCTGGTGGCTAAAGATCACGAACGAGGACGCGACGGACTTTCGCCTGCTCGGCCGTCCCGTCGCGGACCTCGCGTGGCGCGAACTGATCGCACACCGCCCGGGTACACGGATCGACGGCGTCGACGCGTTCTCCACGTGCCTGGCCATCAGTGAGCGTGAGGATGGCTGCGCCACGGTGCGCATCGTCCCGCTCGACCCCGCGGCACCCTTCGACGCCGACCTCCTCGGGCGTTCCTGGCTGGTCGACGGGGTCGACCAGCCGAGCACCGTATCCCTCGGGGTGAACCCCACCTTCGAGACGGACTCGTTGCGCGTGGCGATCACCTCAATGGTCACGCCGAACTTCATTGCCGACGTCGACCTCGCCTCGCACGAGTTGCTCATTCGCAAGCGCCAGATCGTGCGCGGCGGCTACGACCGTGACGCCTACGTCACCGGCCGACACTGGGTCGAGGCCAGTGACGGACAGCGAATCCCCGTGTCCATCGTCGCGCGGCGCGATGTCGTGCACCTCAATGATGACGGATCAATCAGCCCGAACGGACCCGCCCCCCTGCTGCTCTACGGGTACGGCAGCTACGAGATCTCCATCGACCCGGGATTCTCATCGATCCGACTTTCGCTGCTCGAGCGTGGAGTGATCTTCGCGATCGCCCACGTGCGCGGCGGCGGCGAGATGGGACGCTCCTGGTACGAGATGGGCAAGCTCGCCCAGAAGCCCACGACCTTCAGCGACTTCGTCACCGTCGCGAGAGACCTGATCGCGACGGGTTGGACCGAACCGCGTCGGCTCGCCATCCGTGGCGGTTCGGCCGGAGGGCTCTTGATGGGCGCGGTGATGAACCTCGCCCCCGAACTGTTCCGGTGCGTCGTGGCCGAGGTGCCGTTCGTCGACGCCCTCACGACGATGCTCGACGCCTCGCTCCCGCTCACCGTCGGCGAGTGGGAGGAGTGGGGCGACCCCGACGCCAGTGCGACCACCTACCGGACGATGAAGTCGTACTCGCCCTACGACAACGTGCGCGCGACCAACGAGGACGGAAGCGTACGGGTCTACCCGCACCTCTTCGCCGCGGGCGGTCTCAACGACTCGCGCGTCGGCTTCTGGGAGCCGGCCAAGTGGGTGCTGAAGCTCCGCGACGCGAACGCGGACAACGTCGCGTTTCTAAAGACCGAGCTCGGCGCCGGCCACGGCGGTCCATCCGGCCGTTACGACGCGTGGCACGACGAGGCGCTGATCCTCGCCTTCATCATCAATGAGATCGTGTGACCGTCACGACCAACGGCGGCCGATTCCCGGTCACCGCGGACGTCACGGCGAACAAGTTCGGACCAACGGTCACGCGCGGTGTCGCGACGGGTACCTCGGTACGAGCCGCGGGTTCGCCCGACTTCGCGGGCGCGCTCGACCACGGGTGATGCGCGAGCAGGAACGCGCCGACGATCACCGCGACCGCGACCACGAGTGCGATGACCACTCGGCGGCGGTACACCAGGGGGCTGCGATGCGCCGATCGGTCGAGCGCCCATTGCACGTCGTGGCGGTGCGGGCCGACCAACACCTCTTCCTCCTCGATTGGCGACGTCTCGCCGAACACGTACTCACGCGAGGACTCGAGACGTAGTGGGGCGGGCTCGTGGTGGGGCGGCGGCGATTCACCGTCTAAGAGTCGGAAGCCCTTCGCTGACTCATAGGGCGACGGCGGCGGGCCGATCAAGGTCCCCGTGTCGCTCAGGCGCCGCTCGTCGCGACGGATTTTGCGCCAGCGCAGTAGGCCCGCCGCGAGCAGCCCCGCGACAACGAGCGCCACCACCACTTCAATCGCCACGGTCATCGGACTCCGCTCGCCAGCGTCGCGGTCGGCCACAATGGCCCACCACGAAAAGCGTAGTGACTCGGCGCCGTTAGCCGAGTGCGGTGAAGCCCGAACGAAAGAAGACCAGGGGCTGGCCGTCGTAGGCGGCTACGAAGTCGGCCCGAACGATCGCGACGTCATGATCGCCGTGGGTCTGCACCGAGACGATGGGCCCCTCGACGTGCGCGAGCGCACCGACGATTAGCGGGGAACCCGCCGGACCGGGCGTCCACTCCCCCGTGGCGAAACGGTCCGCGCCCGTCCTCGCGAATCGACGCGCCTCGTCGAGCTGGTCCACGCCGAGGATGTTGATGCCGACCACGCCCGTTGCGCGAACCTGAGCCCACGATCGACCGTCGACGGCTGCGGCGAAGGTCACGAGCTGGGGTTCGAGCGAGAGGGACCCGAAGGTCTGACACGTGAAGCCGGCCGGACCCTCAGGCGTCTCGGCGGTGACGACCACGACGCCCGTCGCGAATCGACTCACTGCCTCTTTGAAGTCGCTGATCGAGGGAGGTGCCACATCGGGACACTACCGGGCACGCTCACCCGACCGGTGCCCTCGCGTCGCCCACCAAGCGCACCGAGTGCGCGCTGTGCTCGACGAGACCGTCACCGACGAGGGCCGCGAGCAGTCGTTCGACGCGCTCGCGGGGTTCCGCGATACGCACCAACAGGGCGTCGGGGTTGCTTGGCCCGTCGCGCAAAACCGCGATGATGCGCCCACGACACTGGCGATCCGATCCCGCGAAGGCGCTCTGGCGTACCGAGACGGCGGCACTGCGCTGGGCGGGATCTGGCCCCCCAGCGGCACGCCACGCACAGCGTGACGCCATCGGGCAGGTATGACAACGCGGTGTCGCCGTGCAGAACTGCGCGCCGAGGTCGAGCATGGCCTGGTTGTGCGCGGCGCTAGCTCGTCCTCGCACCAACTCATCGGCGAGTCGTTGGGCCTCACTTCGTCCCAAGGGTCGATTGACGAGGGCTCGCGCGAGGATCCGTCCGACGTTCGTGTCGAGTACGCCGACGCGCACGCCGAAGGCGAAGGACGCGACGGCGTTGGCCGTGTACGCCCCGATCCCAGGGAGTCGACGCAGCGCGTCGGGGTCGTTGGGAACGTGCCCGTCGAACTCCTCGAGGATCATGCGCGCGGCGTCGTGGAGATAGCCCGCACGGCGGTTGTAGCCGAGGCCGCCCCACAGGGCGATCACCGCGGCGCGAGGCGAGGCCGCACACGCGTTGGGCGTCGGTAGCGTCTCGAGGAAACGGCGCCATGGCTCGATGACGCGGGCGGCCTGGGTCTGTTGGAGCATGACCTCGCTCACGAGGACCGCCCAGGGGTCACCAATCCCGAGCCACGGCAGGTCGCGGGCAAGCGATGGCGCGCAGGCCTCGAGCGCGCGTGCGAACGAGCGCGGCGTCAGTCCCAGACGTCCTCACCGTAGGGTCGCTGTCGCACCGGGGCGAAGTCGCGCTTCCAGACCATCACCTTGCGCCGGAAGTAGCAGACCTCTTTTCCATCCTGGTTGAAGCCTTTGGTCTCGACGCGCACGATCCCCCGGTCAGGCTTAGACGACGACGGGGTGACGTCGAGCACCCGGGTCTCGGCGTAGATGGTGTCACCGTGGAAAGTGGGGAACCGATGGATGAGGCTCTCCACCTCGAGGTTGGCGATCGCCGAACCCGAGACGTCGGGCACGCTCATACCGAGCACCAGCGAGTAAACGAGGTTGCCCACGACGACGTTGCGGCCCTGGACGCTCTCGTGCTCGGCGAACCACGCGTTCGTGTGGAGGGGATGATGGTTCATCGTGATCATGCAGAACAGGTGATCGTCGGCCTCGGTGATGGTCTTTCCGGGCCAGTGGCGCAGCACATCGCCCGGCACGAAGTCCTCAAGGTAACGCCCGAAGGGTCGATCGAACGTAGTCATGGGGCCAACCTCCTTGGCTCGTGAGAACGGCTATTCACTCGGTAACGGACGGGTCGTGAAGGACGCGGTCGCGCCCGGCAGACTCTCGCCATCGATCACCATGCGCCAGGTGAACCGCTGGCTAGGCGCGAGGGGAATCGGTCCGAAGTTGACGGCAATCGGGACGTCCACCGGCGTACCGAGGGGCACGCCGACGGGCTCGCTCGCCGAGAAGTCACCACGCACCTCGATGCCCTGCATCCCCTCGGGCGTCTCGAATTGGACGAGGCGACCGTCGGCGTCCTCGAGGAACAGCTCCCAGTGGTGACTGACGTCGAACTCGTGCGCGTCCACGCTCACCTTGACCGCGACCGCCGAGGGCACCGGGTCCGGTCCGGTAACGGACCAGCCGCCGCCGAGGATGTACAACTTGCCGTCGGCCACCTGGGCCGAGTCCGCCAAAAGCATGGTCACGTTCACCGGCCCAGCCTACGTCGCCACTCGACCCGTCCACGTCCAGCCGGTAGTTTGCATGTATGTCAACGCCGCCCAACGTGGCCACCCTCACCGACCTCGTCGCCCGCGCCCAAGAGGTCATCGATTCCGCGACCGAGCAGCTGCGAGAGCGCGGCGGGCCCGATCGGGAGCAGTCGCTCGCCTATGACCTCGCGCACGCGGCGAGCGCCATCGCCACCGCCCGAGCCAACCTCACCTACGCCACCAACGGCGAGACCGAGGCGAACCTCACGAGCGCCTTCCTCGGGCTCGCCCTCAGTGACCTCGCCCAACGCGTGCTCGG
The DNA here is from genome assembly GCA_021849765.1 of Actinomycetes bacterium. Next base: position 5,586 of record JAJZSM010000037.1, read on the forward strand.
GCGCGAGGACCGCTGGGGTGTCACCGGCGACTGGTTCGCGCCCTTTCGAGCCTTCGTCGCCGAACAGCGCGACCCGAGTCGCCTCGCCTCACTCGCCGAATCCCCAGGAGACCGCCACCTCGGCGAGGACTTCGAGATGGTCCGGGACTACTTCGGGCGCTTCGCCGACGAACAGATCCGCCCACACGCCGAACACGTGCACCGCACCAACGGCGACATCCCCGAGTCGGTGATCGAGGGACTGCGCGACCTCGGGGGATTCGGCCTCTCCATTCCGACGGCCTACGGCGGGGACGCCACCGGCGGTGCCTCGGAGTACCTCGCGATGGTGATCGCCACCGAGGAACTCTCGAGAGCGAGCCTCGGCATCGGCGGCTCCCTGATCACCCGGCCGGAAATCCTCACGCGCGCGCTGCTCGCCGGCGGCACACAGGCGCAGAAGGAACAGTGGCTGCCGCGCGTCGCGACCGCTTCGGTGCTCGCCGCGATCGCGGTGACCGAGCCCGACTTCGGCAGCGACGTCGCCAATATCACCACGACCGCCACCAAGACCGACGGCGGCTGGCTGATCAACGGGACCAAGACCTGGTGCACGTTCGCCGCGCGCGCCGAGGTGTTGGTGCTGCTCGCGCGCACCGACCCCGACCGGTCCAAGGCTCACCGGGGTCTGTCACTCTTCCTCGTCGACAAGCAGCGTGGCGACAGTCATGGCTTCGTGCTCAACCAGGACAATGGCGGACGGTTAGAGGGCCGTCCGATCGACACGATCGGCTATCGCGGCATGCACTCCTATGAGGTCAGCTTCTCGCAGTGGTTCGTACCCGACGACAACCTCGTCGGTGGCGATGCCGGACTCGGCCGCGGCTTCTACTACCAGATGGCGGGATTCGAGAACGGCCGGATCCAGACCGCGGCGCGCGCCGTGGGCGTCATGCAGGCGGCCTACGAAGCGGCGCTGGCCTACGCCCGCGATCGGCGGGTCTTCGGCGCGCCGATCATCGACTACGAGCTCACGAGGGCGAAGTTGGGCACGATGGCGGCCATTATCCAGAGCTCACGCCAGTTCGCCCTCGCGGTCGCACGTCAGATGGGCGACGGGGGCGGGTCGATGGAGGCGTCGATGGCCAAGGCGTACGTCTGTCGAGCCGCCGAGTGGGTGACCCGCGAGGCCCTGCAGATCCACGGGGGCATGGGCTACGCCGAAGAGTACCCCGTGAGTCGCTACTTCGTCGACGCTCGCGTGCTCTCGATCTTCGAGGGTGCCGACGAGACGCTCTGTCTCAAGGTGGTCGCCCGGCGCCTGCTCGACCGGGACTGATCTACTCGTCGATCGTGAAGGGCTCGTGCACGGCGCCGAGCGTAATGCCCGCTGTGTGGAGGTTCACCTTCTCACCGCGCGCGCGCTGGGCGTGCATGGCGGCGCGTTCCCAGCGCTCCTCAACGTGGCCGTAGCGCCAGAACCCAAGTGCTCCCAGCCAGATGGCCACGAACAGCCCGACGATGGTGAAGCCCGCACGGTTGATGTTGAAGGACGCGGCGAACGACCAGAAACCTCCCGAGAGCTTCAGCTCATTGCTCAAGACCTGAGCGAGCTCGAGCGTGCCGATGTAGAACGCGACGAAAACGCTGAGCCCGGTGATGGTGATGTTGTAGTACACCTTGCGAACGGGCTTGGAGAACGCCCAGCCGTACGCGAAGTTCATGAACGAGCCGTCGATCGTGTCGAGCAGGCTCATGCCCGCGGCGAAGAGGATAGGTAGCGACAGGATGGCCCACAACGGCAACCCGGCGGCGACCGAGGTACCTGCGAGGACGAGGAACGCGACTTCCGTGGCGGTGTCAAAGCCCAGGCCGAAGAGCACGCCAAGTGGATACATCTTCCACGGCGCATCGATCGACCGCGCGAGCGGACCGAAGAAGCGCATCATGAAGCCCCTCGCGTTCAGGTGCTTCTCCAACTCGGAGTCATCGAACCGCCCCTGGCGCATCGCGACGAAGAGTTTGACGATACCCACGAGGATGATCAGGTTCAAGATCGCGATCAGATACAAGAAACTGCCCGAGACGACGGTGCCGATCAGCCCGCCGTAGTGGTGCAGCGACGAGTGGGTGTTGCGAACCTGTGAACCCAAGGCGCGCGCACCCAGGCCGAGAAGGACCGTGAGCGCGAAGACGACCGAGGAGTGACCGAGCGAGAAGAAGAAGCCGACTGACATCGGTCGCTTGCCTTCGGACATGAACTTGCGGGTCGTGTTGTCGATCGCCGCGATGTGGTCGGCGTCAAAGGCGTGACGCATCCCGAGGGTGTAGGCGAGCACACCCGTACCGATACCGAGGGTCTTGCCCGAGTCGATCCCGAAGTGTCGCGTCGCGGCCACCATCAGCAGGGTGAAACCGACCACGTGCAACAGCGCGACGAAGCCGAACATGGACAGCAGGCTGCGGCGCTCGTGGGTCGAAAACGACGCCCGAACCCGGGCGATGGGAGAACGGTCGGTAGCCGGCGCGGTCGTCACGCCGTCACCTTAGTAGGAAGGTCTCCTAATAAGACCCGCTACCTGAGAGAGCGCTTCAGCCCCGCTCGTTCCCCTCTGGTCAGGAATTTCGTCGCCATCTTGCGGCTGGCCTCGTCGATCATCTCGTCGCCGAACATCACCGCACCGGTGTTGTTCTCTTCCGTCGCCACCCGGTAGGCCTCGAGGATGTCCCACGCCTTGTCGAACTGCTCTTGGGTCGGCGAGTAGACCTCGTTGAGCACGAGCGCCTGGTCGGGGGTGAGCGCCCACTTGCCGTCGTAGCCGAGTACCCGGGTGCGCTGGGCGAACTCGCGAAGCGAGTCGAGTTCGCGGACCTTGAGGAACGGCCCGTCGATCACCTGCAGACCGTTCGCCCGTCCGGCCATGAGAATCCTCGAGAACACGTAGTTGAAGTGGTCGCCCGGGTATTCGGGTATGGCGACGCCGCCGGTCAGGACGGGCATCTCGATTGACGCCGCGAAGTCGGCGGGGCCGAAGATGATCGTCTCGAGGCGCGGGGACGCCGCGCAGATTTCGTCGACGTTGATGAGTCCGCGCGCGGTCTCGATCTGCGCCTCGATACCGATGTGCCCGACGGGCAAGCCGGCGTTGCGCTCGACCTGGGTCAAGAGCAGGTCCATGGCGACCACCTCGGCGGCCGACTGCACCTTGGGCAACATCACCTCGTCGAGGCGCGCGCCGGCGTTACCGACCACGTCGATGACGTCGCCGTAGGTCCACGGTGTGTCCCACGCGTTCACTCGCACGCAAAGCACCCGCTCGCCCCAGTCCTGATCGCGGATCGCCGCGACGACCTTGGCGCGGGCCGAGACCTTCTCATTGGGTGCGACCGAGTCCTCGAGGTCGAGGAAGGTCATGTCTGCCGTTGCGCTCGGTGCCTTGGCGAGGAATCGGTCCGACGATCCCGGGGTTGACAGACAGGAGCGACGTGGCAGGTTACGTGAGCGTTCAGACATGGCAGAGAGCCTATTTCTGCGGCGAGGGGGTCCGCGGCGGCGTGTGGGCCAACAAATTATGATGCCTGTTGATCAGGGACGTTGCTCGACGACCCACGAAACGCCGGGGCGCCGGCGCTGGTGAACCGGTAGCGTGGTGCGCGTGACTGACGTCGAGCGCCCCGCGCGCCATTCGACGCTACGGCCGACGCGAGGGCTAAGGCGACTACCGCTTCGGGGACTGATCGTCGCCGTAGCCATGTTGGCGACGCTGCTGCCGGTACCGGCCGGCGCCTCCAACTTGACCAACGCGCGAAGTGAAGCGGCCACGTTGTATCGCCAGATCCAGACGATCGACAACCGCGTCGGCTTCCTCGGTCAGAAGTACGACATGACCTTGATCACGCTGCACCACATCACTGATGTCATCACCAACACCAAGTCGATCGTCGCCCAGATCCAACGCGACCTAGCCAAGGGCAACAGCCAGCTCCAAGCCGACGCGATCTTCGCCTACGTGACCAACGGGTCCGCGGCGAGTAACAATCCGCTCTTCTCGAAGAACGCCTCCAACATCGGCGCCACCAACGTCTACAACCAGCTCGCCGCGGGCAACGTCTCGACGACGATCGCGAACCTGAAGAGCTACCGGATCAAGTTGACCAAGGAGCGCTCCATCCTCGCCGCCGAGGACCGCAAGGCCGCGGACGCCGCGCGAACGTCCGCGCGCGCCTTCCACGAGGCCAAGGTGCTCCAAGCCACCCTCCAAAACACGCTCAGCAAGGTGAAGGGTCGGATCGCCTACTTCATCAACCAGCAGGTAGCGGCGGCAGCAGCCCAATCGGCGAGCGCGCTTCGCAACGCCCAGCCCCAGTCAAACTTCCCGGCGCCACCGCCGGACTCGCGCGCAAACATCGCCATCCGCGCCGCGATGTCGTTCCTCGGCGTCCCCTACGTCTGGGGTGGCGCGTCACGCTCGGGCGTCGACTGCTCGGGACTGGTCATGCTCGCCTACGCGGCCGCGGGCATCTTCCTGCCCCACTACTCGGGCGCGCAGTTCGCGGACACGATGCGCGTCCCGCTCATCGACATCCAGCCGGGCGACCTCCTGTTCTACGGGTACAACGGCGACCAGCACGTCGCGATGTACATCGGCCACGGTCAGATGATCGAGGCCCCCTCAGCCGGATACACGGTGCACATCACCCCGGTGCGACTCGGCTACGGGTTCGCCGGTCTCGGCCGACCGCGCGCCTAGGGCGTGTCCGCCTTCCCG
>JAJZSM010000038.1 GCA_021849765.1 Actinomycetes bacterium
GAAGGAGAGTCCATGCACGCACACCACGCCACAATTGAGGAGCAGCAGACCGCTCGTGAGCCGTCGATGTGGAGCCGCGCGTTCGAAGAGATGCGACGCGTGCGCAATACTGAGCAGAGCCCCGACCCCGACGTATTCCGCAATTTGACCAAGTCGGCCGGCGGAGACTGACCACTGTTGGGGGATTGGCTGGGGGCTATCCGACACTGAGTTGTCGAATCGGCCCTGCGGGCCAGCGTGAGAGGATCAGCGCCGGTGAGCACGCTCGCGGTCGATCTGCCCGGTCGGTGTCGGGTGCGCTACCGCCGACTTCCCAGCACAGCGTGTCGGGCATCCCGGACTCGAAAGACCAGCCCCGATTGACGAACGCTGCGACAATCATCGACGCGACGCTGGGCTGCCCCCGGAGGAACCGCGAGATAGGCCGATGGAGAGGGTGCCACACTGCGCGTGGCGGGTCATCTCACCAAGTTCTGATGTGTCGCGCCTGGTCGAAAGGTTCGCTAGTTAGCAGGGTTCCTATTTACAGCTAGCGAGCGCCGTAGGACACTTCCAGAGATCAACTGCCACTTGGCCGCTGACTTTCGTGACTTCCCCACCACGAGGAATTCGGATAAAGGTCCCTCAACCGTTCGGACAAAGACGCACTCGGCTGGGCGCGGGCCGGCTCGGACTACTTCGCAGTGGCCAGCTACCGGCCAAACCGCGGCGGCTCAGGGGTCACGGGTGATCGCACGGACATCGACCTCCGCGCACGCCTCATCTCTCTCTTCCCACAGGATCAGCCAGTCTCCCTCGTGGTGCAAGACCGTGATGCCCCAGCAGCCGATGTTCTGAAACCGCCGCCGCCGGCATCGGGCATCCAGCGGATCGACCTCGAGCATGTCGAGAGCGGTGTTGATGCGCCCGAGGAGGTCGTGTCGACTAGGGGTCTTCTCTAGTTCATCCAGGAGGTCGTTGGCCTGGTCGGAAAAGTAGAGAATCGCCACGAAGAGCGGTGCGACTCAGCTGCGGGGAGAGCCAAATCGGTCCCGGCGCTTCAGCGTCTCCGGGTGCTGGCGGCTCTGTTCGATCGCGGCCATAAGACTTGCATCTTGAAGGAGCTTCTTCTCCGTCTCCGTGATTACTGTGGCGGGCTCCAGCACGATGACTCCGCCCGGCTCGACGTGGGCGATGTACTGATCTGCCGTGGCGAGGGCCCCGAGAGACAGTCGTCCCCGCTGCTGGTTGGTAATCAAAATGGGCTGTGTCATAACATCCACTGTAGTGACTGGGCAAAGCCCGCGCAAGGGTTCTACCCGCGCAAGGGTTTTGCCCGCCACTAGGTATCTCAGTCCTGTCGTGGTGAGAAAGGGGTAGTTCCCTGGTGATGAAACTGGCTCGCCCTGGTGAAGGAGTTGAATTCGGCACTGAGTTAAGAGCCCGTGATCAGGTACTACGTACTTTGTCTGAATCCCCCACCACGAACGCTTCGGACCAATAGATCCGAAGCGTTCGGACAAATGCCGGGACTGTGCGACGGTCGGGGTCATCGACGTTGCCAACGAGTGCGACGCACGCGACGCCACGCACGCAATACCTGCGCCCTACCTTCAGAGTCAAGTGTCGCACGGGATACTGCTTCCCCGCGCTTCTCGAGCACCGCGCGTGACATGGAATTGCGGAACTTGCCGTACCCGGGCGATCCCGCCATCCAGGAACGAGACGCAACGAGGGCTCCCGAACGAGTGAGTCCGTGCACGCCCACGCATCAGCCATGCACGAAAGTACGTGCACGGCAAACGCAGCCACCAGGGTGGTAGTGGTCGTCGTCTACTACCCAGGTGGGCCGGCCGCCACGTAGTCGCGCACGTCCGCAAAGTCCAGGTCGAAGGGTCCCGGTCCGGTGAGGAACCACGTCACACCCGCACGGGCCCACTCCTCGTAACGCTCATCTGCCCGATAGACAAGGCGCTCATCGCGTTCACCCCAAATAGCGATGTCGAAGTGATCCATGTCGGCGCCGGCTTCACCCAGGCGGATCCTCAGCTCCTCGACCTGCGCTGGCTCGGCGATCTGGATGACCATCATCCCGTCGTGGCGGGCGGCGCGCCGGATGGGACCAAGGTGTGGCCAACGACCAGCGGTCCACGTCGGGATCCCCGTCGGGCGCAGGGCGGTGGGTCGATACGCGACGTCCCGAGCCGTCACGAACTCCCCGGCAACGTCCACGACGTCGCCACGCACCAGGCCAGCAAAGACCTCCAGGCTCTCGTCGAGCGCACGAGCGCGCGCTGCGAGCCCGGTCAACTCACCGAAGCAGGCGAGATCGCCCTCCGGGTAGTCGTCCCCAAGGCCGAAGCCCATGACGAGACGCCCCCCTGAGAGGCGATCGAGGGTGACGGCCTGACGAGCCACCACCTGGGGTCGACGACGAATCAGCGGGGTCACCATCGGGCCGACCACGATTCGCGAGGTTCGCGCCGCCATCACCGCGAGGCAGGTGTACGCGTCGGCGATCTCGCGCACGGGCGCCGCATAGCGCAGGTGATCCCACACGAAGAAACCATCCCAACCCGACTGCTCCGCCAGTACTGCGAGCTCGCCCATCCGCGCGGCGTCGGCGAGACCGTCGAAGGGAGGAAGGAAGAGTCCGTATCGCATGGCCACCCCGATCGTCGCTCCGAGTCTTACCACCCACGGGATCCCGGGATGGGAACCACTCACGCGTAGCGCGCAAGGTCGAGACGCATGAGGGGCAAGTTCCGATCGGACGCGACCGCCGAGGCACGTTCGCCGACGCGCACGGCGCCGAGGCGAAGGTAGAAGCCCTCGGCGTGCGGATCGGATTCGAGCTCGAGGACCCGCCGACCCCAATCGCGCGATCGCTTGACACAGTCCCCGACGAGCGCTCGACCGACGCCACGTCCGAAGTACCCGGGCTCCACCCACAGGTCCTCGAGCCAGGCGCGCTCCTTCTCGTCGTCGAGCACCGCGAAACCCACGGCACGATGGCCGTCGAAGGCGACGACGCAGCAACGCCGGGCGCCAACGAGTTCTCGCGTAACCGAGGTTTCACCGAAACGAGCCATGAAGTCCTCGTGGTAGCCCCAGGAGGCTTTCGAGCGCATCGTGAGTGCGACGAGTTCGTCTCGACGGCCTTCGGCTTCGGTGCTGTCGAGCCAGCGCAACGTGTAAGAAGCCCGCGATTCACTCATCGCCACGTCCCCGACCCGGTGCGCACCGATCGATCACGGTCGGCTCCGATGCCGTACGTCAGCGCACGGGGGATCGGCATATGGACCTTCGTAAACGACACCATCCCTGGCCGCGCGACACCGCTGACGACCCCATCGATCGGGTTAGCACGCGCGGACATCCTCGAGCGTCGTTGGGCCAACTCGTCACGGAGGGCCGCGTCGTCACCTCGATGCGCCCCCTCGCCCACACGGCCTTGCCCTCGAACTTTCACCACACCCACTTCGTATCCCAACGCGACGAACCTTGGCGGCACGACGACGTGCAGTCGCGGCGCACCGTCGCTGTCGTCGTGACCATAGACCTAGGGAAGAGGAGTTCTGTCCCATTGTCCACGCTCGCCGCGTAAGTGAGGACGATCTCCCGCAACGACGAAGGGCGATGGGTGGATTGTAGAACAGACCGGCCCTTCTTTCACAACGTCGCCACATGGCGATGGTGGCCCTTCGAGGTCGACCCAGCGAATCAGTGGGCACCAGGGTTGAAGGTCAGGTGGTCGGGGTCGATGTCTCGTCTGACCGCACCCCGCGGCCGTAACACAACGCGCTGAACCTGCGACGTCGAGGTACGAGTGGGGTTACGTTATGACGCTTCGTCGAGCGGGAACCAGACATTCGCCGACGAGAGGAGGTGTCAACCCGTCGGAGGCCGAACTCGCGCCGTGTCGCGTCATGCGCCAGCGTCGCAACGTGCGGCGCACGGTCAGCGACCATCGGCGGACGACTTAACGAGTTTCATCGTCATGTGCGAGTCGAGCTTGTCCACACCGGGCACGTCGCCGAGGCGTGAGGAGATGAACGCCTCGTAGCTCTCGATGCTGTCGGTGGCGACGCGCAAGATGTAGTCGGGTAGCCCGAACATACGACGCACATCGATGACCTCATCGAAGCTCGCGACCCCCGCCTCGAAGGCCTCGAACGTGGCGCGGTCCTTGTGCGTGAGGTCCACGAACACAAGGACCTCGAATCCGAGTCCGATCGCCGTGGGGCTGATTCGCGCGCTGTAGCCAAGTATGACGCCATCGCCCTCCAAGCGCTTGACTCGCCGGAGACACGGCGCCGGGGTGAGACCGATGCGCTCGGCGAGTTCGACGTTCGACAGGCGCCCATCACGTTGTAATTCCGCAATTATCTTTCTGTCAATCTCATCCATACGCTCTATTATTGCACGTGCTACTGAATAGACCGTTATATTCGCTATTTCTATGCGCTAATAACAACTTAATATTGTGCATATGAGTGAGACCACGCGCTTTCCACCTCGCGATCGTGACGCACGAGTGACGGACACCGACTTCCCCGAACGGGCCGCGATCACGCGCGCCGCCGTGGGAATCGGCGTCTACGCGGGCGCCTTCGGCGTCACGTTTGGGGCCATCGCCATCGCGTCAGGCCTCACCCTCCTCCAGGCCCTGCTCATGAGCGTCGTCGCCTACACCGGCGCGTCACAGTTCGCCTTCGTGGGTGTCGTCGCCGCCGGCGGCTCGCCCCTCGCGGGCTTGTCCGCGGCCCTCCTACTGGGTACGCGAAACATGTTCTACGGCGTACCCGTGACCCAGGTCGTGCAACCTCGGGGGTTGCAGCGACTCTGGACCGCCCACTTCGTCATTGACGAGACGACCGCGATGGCCGTCGCCCAACGCGATTCGCGCGCGGGTCGCTACGCCTTCTGGGCGACGGGCGTGAGCCTGTACTCGCTCTGGACCGTGGGGACCTTGGCCGGGGCGCTCATCGGCAGCGGCATCAACACCGCCGCCTTCGGTCTCTCCGCCGCCGCTCCGGCGATCTTCCTCGCCCTCCTCTGGCCCCAGCTCTCACGTGACGGGGCTGCCACCGTGGCGATCGTGGCGGCGCTGGTGACCCTCGTGCTCATTCCACTGACCCCTCCGGGGGTGCCGATTCTCGCCGCGGCAGTCGTCGCGGTAGTCGTCGGTGCGACACCGGCGAAGGCGCACGCAACTGGTAACGAGTCGTGATGTCACTCTGGGTCATGGTGGTGCTGACCTCGCTCGGTAGTTACGGCCTCAAGCTCGCGGGGGTCTCCCTGCCCCGATCCGTCCTCAACCACCCTCGGGTCCAGCGAACCGCGTATCTGCTTCCACCGGCGATGCTCACCGCCCTGATCATGACCGGCCTCTTTGACGCCAATGGTCACTACGGCGTGGACTGGCCAGTGCTCGCTGGCGTCGGCACCGGGGCTGTCGCCATGCGCTTCAAGGCCTCGCTCGTGACCGTCTTCATCGTCGCCATCGTCACCTGCGCCCTCCTCCAACTCATCGCCTGAAGGGTCGCACGAGGTCGCGCCGTGGACTGGAAGCTGTTCTTGAACGTCACGTCACGTCACGTCACCGCCCCTTTTCAGTCCTTGGACGTCGCGTCGAGTTCTCCCCCACGTGAGGCGGGTAGTACGCCGATCGTCGCGGCCGTCATCGGTCGTGACGCCAGTGGCACGACGAAGACCGCGTCGCCGACCTTGAGTCTCGACACACTGACGTGGCTGTGCCCCCGCAGCACGACCGTCGTCGGAGTCAACGCGTAGGTCACAGCGGCCCCGGATCGGTAGCGAACCGTGAGCGACGTCGAGGAGAGCGCGACCACCGAGCCCTGTGTCACCGACGTCGCGGTCACCACTGACGCCTCAGTGGCGCGGGCGGACCCGGTCGAGGTCGTCGTGTCCCCACCCAACGTCGTGACGGCCGCCGTCGACTGTGTGCCCGCCACCGACGCGACCGTGGCTGAGGGGGACGAGGAGAGCGTGGCCGTCGCCACACCACCGCCGAGCGCCGCCAGCGCGGTCAGCGTCCAGAGGCTCACTCGCTTCAATCGTTTGGCGGTCGAACGGTACACGGTGACTCCTCGTCGTCGGCGGACTCGATCCGCACCCAGCGTGCCGGGCCCAGGTGAGCGATCCCCCAACGAGCGCTAAATCACCGATAAGAGTTCGCGCCCGAGCCACCGTGAACGGCGCGTCGTTTGCCCACGTCGCGGCGCCGCGGCACGCCCCAGGACCGACGCCACCTCGCGCGACGAGCGGTCCGTGCGTTAGCGTCGTAGCGAGAGCGACGAGGACGATAATCATGGCCGAGGACCGATCCACATTGAGCAGCGTCGAGCGCGAACGAGCGTCGGTCTTCCATTCGTGGTCGGCGCAGGCGTCCATCAATCCGATGATGGTTCGCAGCGCGTCGGGGGTCACCGTGACCACCGAGGACGGCACCACGTACCTCGACTTCTCGTCCCAGCTCGTCAACACCAACCTGGGCCACCAGCACCCCGACGTGGTCGCCGCCATCCAGGCCCAAGCCGCGACGCTGTGCACGATCGCCCCCCAGCACGGGTACGAATCACGGTACCGAGCCGCCGAGATGATCCTCGACCACTCCTTTGACGGCGCGGCCAAGGTCTTCTTCACCAACGGCGGCACCGAGTCCGTCGAGCACGCTGTGCGCATGGCGCGCCTGCACACGGGTCGCTTCAAGGTCGTCGCGGCGTATCGCAGCTACCACGGTGCAACCTCGACGTCGATCACGCTGACCGGCGATCCACGTCGGTGGCCCAACGAGCAAGGGTCGTCGGGTGTCGTGCACTTCTTCGGCCCGTATCTCTACCGGTCGTCGTACCACTCGACGACCCCCGAACAAGAGGCCGAACGCGCGCTCGCGAGTCTCGATGAGACGATCCGCTTCGAGGGCCCGTCCACCATCGCTGCGGTGATCCTCGAAACGGTCCCCGGCACGGCCGGTGTCTTGCTGCCACCGCCCGGCTACCTCGCCGGCGTGCGAGAGATCTGTGACCGTTACGGCATCGTGTTCATCGCCGACGAGGTCATGGCCGGGTTTGGTCGAACCGGCGCCTGGTTCGCCTACCAGAACTACAACGTGCGACCGGACCTGGTCACCTTCGCCAAGGGCGTGAACTCGGGGTACGTCCCCCTCGGCGGCGTCGTCGTCAACGAGGCCATCAGCCACTCCTTCGACGACCGCGTATACCCGGGCGGGCTCACGTACTCGGGCCACCCACTGGCTTGCGCCGCGGCCGTGGCGACGATGGAAGTGATGGAGCGCGACGGCGTAATCGAGCACGCGGCGCGCGTTGGTCAAGAGGTCATCGCCCCCGAACTGGCCGCCATCGCCCAACGCCACCCGAGCGTCGGCGAAGTGCGCGGCATCGGCGTCATGCACGCGGTCGAGTTGGTGAGCGACCGAGCAACGCGCGAGCCACTGGCGCCCTACGGATCGAGCTCGCCCGCGATGAACGAAGTCATCGCGGCCTGTCGCAACGAAGGGTTGCTCATCTTCGCGAACTTCAACCGGCTCCACGTCGTGCCGCCGTGCATCATCGGCGAGTCGGAACTGCGTGACGGCCTCGCCCGCCTGGACCGAGCGCTCGCGACGGCGGACCGCTACTACACCGGGTCGTGACCAACGACGAACGGCGCGTCGCGGTCGCGACGCGCCTGCGCGCCCTCGGCCACGCCTTCGTCGATCGTGAGTTGAGCGACGATGAGTTGGACCGACTCGTCGCTGACGTTGACGCGTTGCTCGCCCGGGTCGAGTCGGGCGGTCCGCGCACCGTCTCGATCGACCCCGACCTCGTCGAGGCCTTCACGGCCCAGCGTCTCGACACCGTGACCTACTTGCACGAGTACCTCGTGAGCGACTCGGTCGTCGCCGGCGGTGCGAACCCGATGGGCCTGGGAGCACGGCACTGGCGCGACGGTGACGTCGCCGTTATGGAGGCGGTCATCGGCAAGGCTTTCGAGGGCGCCCCGGGACGGAGCCACGGCGGCATCATCGCCACCCTGATCGACGAGACGATGGGATTCGTGCTCGGCCTGCACGGCCTGTTCGCGTTGACGGCCCGGCTCGTCGTCACCTACCGCGCGGCCGCACCCATCGGCGAGGCGGTCGAAGCGCGGGCGTGGCTCGAGCGCCGCGACGGTCGAAAGCTCACCATCGGCGCCACGGTCTGCGCGGGCGACGTCCGCGTCGCTGACGCCGAGGCGCTCTTCATCACCGTGGACGCGACGAACTTCCTCGATCAACCCGAGTCGCACTGAGTGGGCCTGCGGCTTCGTCAACACTTCCGCGCCGTCAAGGTGCCCGAGGTCGACCTCCGGTTCTGGTACGTGAAGATCCTGACGACGGCCATGGGCGAGTCGACGTCGGACTTCCTCGTCCACCGCTTCAACCCTGAGCTCGCGGTACTCGCCGGTGCCGCCGTCTTCGCCGGGGTGTTGTGGCTGCAGTTACGCAGCCCGCGCTACCTGGTAGCGACCTACTGGAGCGCCGTGGTGATGGTGAGCGTCTTTGGCACGATGTGCGCCGACGTCGTGCACGTCGCCATCGGCGTGCCCTACATCGTCTCCACGGTCACGTTCACGCTGACCCTCGCGGCCGTCTTCAACCTCTGGTACCGGGTCGAGGGGACCCTCTCCATCCACACCATCGACACGACCCGACGTGAACTCTTCTACTGGGCGGCGATCACCACAACCTTCGCGCTCGGCACGGCGGCCGGCGACTACGCCGCCTACGTCGTCGGACTCGGCTACCGGGACTCGGGGACGTTGTTCCTCGTGCTGCTCATCGCCCCGGGGCTCTACTTCGGCCTCGCGCGGCGCCACCCCGTCGCCTCATTTTGGACCGCCTACGTGCTCACGCGTCCTCTCGGCGCCTCGTTCGCCGACTGGGTCGGCGTTAGTCACGACCGCGGTGGCCTCAACGCCGGACCAGGAACCCTGGCCCTCGTGCTGACCGGGCTGATTGCGCTCGGTGTCGCCAGCGCCGCGCGCTCAACGAGCCCAGGGGCACCCGTAGAATCCGGCTGTGCCCGCCATTTCAGTCGATAACCCCTTAGAACTCCCGCGTCTCGTTGCGCCACTGGTGAGCGACCGTCCGCGACGAGTGACCTCGATCACCACCGCGCCACGCGGTCTCGAAGGCGAGGGATTCCCCGTCCACCGGGCCTTCGCCGGTGTCGACCTCGCCGACCTCGACCCGTTCGTCCACATGGACCAGATGGGCGAGGTCGACTACGGACCCGGTGAGCCCAAGGGCACGCCGTGGCACCCCCATCGGGGCTTCGAGACCGTCACGTACATGATCGAAGGCACGTTCGTCCACCAGGACTCGATCGGCGGCGGCGGCGTGATCCAGAACGGCGCGACCCAGTGGATGACCGCCGGCGGCGGCATCCTACACATCGAGCGCCCGCCGGACGAGCTGATCGACACGGGTGGGCTGTTCCACGGGATCCAGTTGTGGGTCAACCTGCCCGCGGCGCTCAAGATGGTCACGCCGCGCTACCAGGACATCGAGGCGCTCGCCGTGTCACTGCTCACCAATGAGACTGGCGACGCGATTATCCGCGTAATCGCGGGTCAACTCGGTGACTACGCGGGCCCGGGTGACACCCACACCCCCATCAGTCTGGTGCACGTGACACTGCTGCCCGGCGCTCGCCTCGCGCTTCCCTGGAACACCGCCTACAACGCGCTCACCTACGTCCTCGCTGGAACGGGCACGGTCGGCCTCGACCGACGTCCCATCCACGACGGGCAGTTGGCGGTGCACCGCGACGGTGACTTCTTGCTGCTCGACGCCGACGAGCAGCAAGACTCGCGCACGAGCGCGCTCGAAGTACTCGTACTCGGGGGCCAGCCCATCCGCGAGCCGGTCGCGGCCTACGGCCCCTTTGTCATGAACACGCGCGACGAGCTCCAGCAGGCCTTCGACGACTACCACGCAGGTCGCCTCGGTCAGGTACCCGCCGAGCACATCTGATCACCGACGACGCGATAGCGCCGCCGTCGCACGTGCGACGAGCACGCCGTTCGCGTCGGCGAGGAGCGCCTCGGCCGAACCACCGGATCGCTGCAGCGATGCGACCTCCCCACGCAGGGTGAGTGCTTCGTCGCACCGTGGGCTTCGTGCGACCGTCACGGTCATCGCGGTGACCGTGGCCGATGACCCATCCGCCATCGCC
>JAJZSM010000039.1 GCA_021849765.1 Actinomycetes bacterium
TGCGCGAAGGTCGTCGGCGAAGTGATGGGCACGTACCACCCCCACGGCGACAGCGCGATCTACGACGCGTTGGTGCGCATGGTCCAGGACTTCTCGATGCGTCACCCGTTGATCAGTGGTCACGGCAACTTCGGTGGGACCGGACCCGACGAGGGTGCCGCCGCGATGCGCTACACGGAGTGCCGACTCGCACCGTTGGCCCTTGAGCTACTCGACTCGATCGACGAGGAGACGGTCGACTTCGAACCCAACTACGACAACACCAACCAACAGCCGACCGTGCTGCCGAGCCGTTTCCCAAACCTGCTCGTGAACGGTTCCCAGGGCATCGCTGTCGGGATGGCGACCAAGATCCCCCCACACAATCTCGGTGAGGTCATCGACGCGACGCTGTACCTGCTCGCCAACCCCGGCGCGACGCCCGATGATCTCATGCGCTTCGTGAAGGGCCCCGACTTTCCCACGGGTGCGCAGATCCTCGGACGACAAGGAATTCTCGACGCCTATCGCACGGGACGCGGTTCGATCAAGGTGCGCGCCGTGGCCGAGGTGGAGGAGCACCGTGGTGACACGCGTATCGTCGTCACCGAGTTTCCCTACGAGGTTTCGGTGGAGTCGGTCGAAGAGAAGATCTACGACCTCGTGAAGTCGGGAGACCTCGAAGGTGTGGCCGCGGTGCAGAACGACTCGGCGGGTCGTCAAGCACGTCTCGTGATCCGATTGAAGCGCGACGCCAATGCGAATGTCGTACTCAACAAGCTCTACAAGAACACGACCTTGCAGACCACGTTCGCGGTCAACATGCTGGCCCTCGTCGACGGGGTGCCTCGTACGCTCAACGTGGCCCAGGCACTGACCCACTACATCGCCCATCAGGTGGAGGTGGTGACCCGACGGACCCAGTTCCGGTTGCGTAAGGCCCAGGCCCGTGCGCACATCATCGAAGGATTACTACGCGCCATCGACATGCTGGACCTCGTCATCGCGACAATCCGTGGGTCCGACGACCGACCCGCTGCGCGGGTGGCGTTGATGGCCGAGCCCTTCTCCTTCTCCGAGGAGCAGGCGAACCACATCCTGGACATGACCCTCGGACGACTCACGCGACTTGGTCGCACGGAGCTTGAAGACGAGATGGCGCGACTGCTCGCGACGATCGCGGAGCTCGAGTCGATCCTGGCTAGCGACGTGAAACTGCGAGCCGTGATCGCTGACGAGATGACGGTGATCAAGAACAAGTACGCCACCGAGCGGCTCACCCAGATCGTCAACGACCCTGGCGAGCTCGGTGTCGAAGACCTGATCGACGATGAGGACATCGTGATCACGATGACCCGAGCCGGCTACGTGAAGTCGGTGTCCGCCGACGCGTTCCGTACCCAGGGCCGGGGCGGTCGGGGTGTCCAGGGCGCGAAGCTACGAGACGAGGACTTCGTCGACCAGATCGTGCACACGACCACGCACGCGCACCTGTTGTTGTTCTCGAACCGGGGTCGGGTGTTCCGTCTCCGTGGTCACGAGATCCCGATGAAGGAGCGCACCGCGAAGGGAACGGCGGTAGTGAACCTGCTCAACCTTCAGCCCAACGAGTCAATCCAGGCGATTGTCGCGACCAACGACTTCCCCAAGGATGAGTTCCTCGTCTTTGCGACGGCCAATGGAACGGTCAAGAAGACATCGTTCTCCGAGTACGACAAGTCACGTCGCGAGGGCTGGATCGCGATCAAGCTGCGCGACGGCGATGAGGTGGTCCGCGTCGTCGCCACCGCCGGCGGCGACGACCTGATGATGGTCACGTTCCGAGGCATGGCGATACGATTTAACGAGTCGGAGGTCCGCGAGATGGGCCGAGACGCGACGGGTGTGCGAGGTATCCGTCTGAAGGGCGACGACCGAGCGATCTCCCTCGACGTCGTTCGCGATGACGCCGACCTCTTCCTCGTGACCGACACCGGCTTCGGCAAGCGTGTCAAGACGGACCGCTTCAACGTCCAGGGCCGAGGTGGTCAGGGCGTGCGGGCGATCCGATTGACGGCAGCGCGCGGTTTCGTGGTCGCCTCGCTGATGGTCGAGTTGTCCGATGAAGTGCTGCTCGCCTCGAGTGGTGGGGTGCTTATCCGCACCCCGGTTCGCGAAGTCTCATCACAGGGTCGAGACGCGACGGGCGTGCGGGTCATGAACCTCGACGAGGGGCACACCGTGGCGACCGCGGCCGTAGTCCCGTCCGAGGAGTAATCAGCGCTCGGTCCATGCGCGTACGAGTACGTCCACGATGGCGTCCACACCCTGGGCGCCCGAGATGAGGTACGACCGGTCGACGACGAAGGCCGGCACCCCGTTGATACCCATTTCGCGTGCGAGCCGCTCGTCGTCGCGCACCGACTCGGCGTACTCGTCGCTCGACCAGAGTGACGGAGAACCCGATACGCCCACTTCGGCCGCGAGTCGATCCAGGGTCGGCGAGTCGCTCACGAGGAGCCCATCGCTGAAGTAGGCAGCGTGGAGCCGGCGGGCCATCTCGGGGCCGAGCCCCTGGGTTGTGGCGAGCGCGATCAGCCGGTGGGCGTCGAAGGTGTTGGTGGAGCGCGCTCGGTCGAGGGCCCAGGTCAGCCCCATCGAGGCGGCCTGCTGGCTGAGTCGATCGTGGAGTGCGCGCGATCGCTCGAGTGGCATCGAATACTTGGTCGCGAGCAGCTCGTCGAGTCCGACGAGACTCGGCGTCGCGTGGGGGTCCAACTCGAAGGCGTGCAGGACGACAACCACGTCGTCGCGGTGCTCGAAGCGCTCGAGGGCCAGGTCCAACTGGCGCGACCCGAGGTAGCAGAATGGGCAGACGACATCGCTCCAGAGATCGATCAGTAACGGTTCAGTCACCACGTCATCGTGGCACACCGCTGCGAGTCGGGCACAATGGTGGGGTGGATTCGCACACCCTGACCGTGAGATGGGACGCTCGGCGTCATCGCGCCGCCCGTTCGGTTGCGTCGTCGCCAGTGGGACCTGACGCAGTGGTGCCCCGCGATCATCTCGTCGCGCGGTCCCGGTAGGGTCGAAACCTTGCTTATTGTTCGAGACCTCTCCATCGAGATCGGCGCGCGCCGGATCGTCGAACCCGTGTCCTTCACCATCGGTGACGGCGAGAAGGTGGGCGTGGTCGGGCGAAACGGTGTCGGCAAGTCGACGCTGCTCGCAGCGCTGCGCGGTGAGACCCCCGAGCACCTACGGATTGGTGGCGCAGTCACCCACCAGGGAGCGCTCAGCCACCTACCCCAAGAGCCCATCCCCGGCGGACTCGGTGTCGAGTCGATCGGGCTCTCCCACGTGCTGTCCGCACGCGGACTCGACCTACTGGACGCCGATATGCAACACGCGCGTCACGAGCTCGCAGCCAACCCAACCGACGAGACGATCGAGCGCTTCACCTCGCTCGAGGCCGATTTCGGCGAACGTGGTGGCTACGAGGCCGAGTCCGAGGTGGCGCGGTTGGCGGCGGGACTCGGGCTCGACGAGTCGCTGCTCCTCGAGGACCTGAGCTCGCTGTCGGGTGGTCAGCGTCGCCGCATCGACTTGATGCGGGTGCTCTACGAGCAGCCCGACATCATGGTGCTCGACGAGCCGACGAACCACTTGGACATGGCGGCCAAGCGATGGCTGTTCGACGAGCTCGAGCGCTTCCGCGGGACAGTCGTTGTGATCAGTCACGACCTGCCGTTGCTGGACCGAGCGATCAGCCGGGTCCTGGCGCTGCGCGACGGTCAGCTGCGCGAGTACAAGGGTAACTACTCGTCGTACCTCGCTCAAGACGAGTCTCGTCGGTTGGCCGAGGAGAAGCTGGCGGTGGCCCAGGACGCCGAAATCAGCCGACTGAAGACCCTCGCGGACTCGATGCGTGGCCAGACCGAGGCGCGCGCTCGAAAGGCCAAGGTCTTGGACTAGCGCGTCGGCAAGCTCGAGGTTGGTCGGGTCGAGGTCACCAAGAAGGAGCGGACCGTCAAGTTCCGCCTGCCTGAGCCTCCGCGCAGCGGTGACGTGCCGATGACGGTCGAGCGCATCGCCGTGCGCTACGGCGACCTCGACGTCCTGCGCGACGCCTCGTTTATCACCCGCCGCGGCGACCGTATCCTGATCGTGGGCCGAAACGGTGCGGGCAAGTCGTCACTGCTGCGTTGTCTCGCCGGCACGCAGCAGCCCCAGGGTGGCGAGGTCCGCTTCGGTGCGAACGTGGAGGTCGGCTACTTCGCCCAGGAGCACGAGCAGCTGGACTTCACCAAGACCGTGCTTGCGCATCTCGCTGACGCCACGGTCGAGACCGAGGTTCAACGTCGCGCGCTGCTGGGCGCCTTCGGGTTGAAGGGCTCGGCCGCGCACCAGCTACCAGGCACCCTCTCGGGTGGTGAGCGGGCCAAGCTCGCCATCGCGATCCTGGCGGCGTCACGGGCGAACCTGCTGCTGCTCGACGAGCCGACGAACAACCTCGACCCGGCGAGCGTCGACGCGCTCGGTGACATGTTGCGTCAGTGGCGCGGCACGATCGTCGCGGTGAGCCACGAGCGCTCCTTCGTGGAGAAGCTCGAGCCGACGCACGCGGTGCTGTTGCCTGAGGAGTACTTCGACCTCTGGCGAGACGAGTACTTCGATCTCATCGAACGTCGTTGAGTCAGCCGTCCGTGCCCGTCGGCGTCGCGGTCTGGACCGCGAGGGATTGACCGGTCCACGCGCGGTTCCCGCTGTGGCCGCGGTAGACGAATGTCGGCAAGAGCCATTCCAGGTGATCGGCGAGCGTGTAGACAGACCACGAGAGCGCGACCGAGGTCGCCGTCGTCGGCTGGGTGGTCGACAGCGCCGCGAGCGCGGCGGTCGGTGAGCGGAGTCGATAGTTGGTCAGCGCCGTGACGACGAAGGCCGGTCCGGAGGCGGTGACCACGTGGCCGTTGTGGACGGTGACGCGAACGGCGAGCGTCGTCGTTGAGCCGTCCACCACGACCGGGTTCGTCGCCGTCGTTGATTCGATGGTGACGGTGTAGCCCCAACGCTGGCGGGTAATCGCCGCGGCGAGTTGCGCCGGGCTCGGCCCGCTCGCCGTCCCGGCCTGGAAACGCCACTGGGCGAGTCCCGTCGTCGTGTCGTAGACAACGCGAGCTCCCGTCGCGCTCGTCTCGGTGAAGACCGTGCCGTTGTACCCGCCGATCGTGCCGACGACGCCAAGGGCCGCGCCGAGTCTCATCGTCGCAGTTAGCCCCGAGGTGGGGACTAGGAGTTGGTACGCGCTCGCGAGCGAATCGCCCGGGCCGAACGTCCCCGCGACGGGCCGCGCCGTGCTCGCGGCCGTGTTCGCCACCGTGCCCTCGGCCGTCTTGGCCGCGGCGAAGGTGGGCGGATTCGCCGCGAAGGCGAGCAGCGGCAGTGTCGGGACCGCGTTGAGTGTGGCGACGAGGGCGACGGTCACCACTCCTGATGCGGCGACCGCCGCGGCGACCGCGAGGCGGAAGCGTCCCGGCAACGTGGGCCGGCGACCGGCGGCGATGATCCGTGCAGCCAGTGATACGGGGTCGGGGTGGTGGTAGGCCGCGCTGGCCGGGTCCTCGTCTACGAGCGCTTCGATCGCGTCACGCATGGCGACCTCCTCCACGTGCATCCTGTCCGGTACGGGCCCGAAGTTTCACGACTCGTTCCATTCATCAAAGAGGGTGCGGAATCGGTGCCGCGCACGCGAGAGTCGCACAGCTGCTGCGTCGGCGCTCACGCCGAGGACTCGGGCGACGTCGGCGACACTGAGGCCGTCCCAGGCGTTCAGGAGTAGCACCTCGCGCTCGTCGCCACGTAGTGAATCGAGCGCGTGACGCACGCGAGCGTCGGCGACGACGATGTCCTCGGCGGACGACGCATCGTCACGCACCCGTACCGCCCCCTCATGGACGACGCGGCGATGTCGCGATCGTTGGGCGTTATGGAGAACGTTGCGCGCAACACCGATGATCCAGGGGAGTTCGGCGTCGCTCGGCATCGCGTCGAATCGGCGCCACACAATAGTGAAGGTCTCTGCCACCAGGTCATCGAGGTCAGCCTCACTCAAGGGGTAGAGACGCCTACGAAGGTAGTTGCCGACCGCGGACTCGTAGTCGCGAACCACTCGTTCTAGCTCGGTGGTACGCGTGTCTCACCTCGTCTCGTCCCCGTCCGACGTTATCGCCGTGGAACCGAGGCGACGGGGACACGGGGCCTCGGCCCTTCGACGACGCTCGTCAGTCGACGGCCCCGGACCAACGGATTCGACGGCCACGTGACGCACCTGGTGGCCGTCGAGATGAGTTCGCGTGGCATCCGGGTGCATCGTCGGGCCCGGGCGTCGTGAACCGATCAGCTCGGCTTGCTCGCACAACTGCTCGTGCCGGCTCCGCAGAGACCGGTGACGTGAAACGACTGAGGTTGGTAGGCGACGAGTGGTGAGCCCACGTCGATTTGGATCACGCCACCGGCGAGCAACGGCACCGCGCGCGGCGCGGTCGAGTATCGCTGGCCGTTCTCGAAGACGACAACGTGCCCAACGGCGGGACCAACCCGGTTGCTCGAGAGCGGCTGACCCCAGATGTCGAAGAACTGCCCCAGGGTGAAGTGACCCTTGGCTGGTGCCTCGACGTGGATGATGCCGTCATTGGCGTGGGTGTGGAGCCAATAGAGACAGTCGTGCAGTCCGACGTCGACGAAGGTCGTCGGACCTGAACCGGTGGTGACCGCTGGTGCGGTCACACCGATACCGGCGGGGAGTCGTTCGCGTTGACCGTCGACGTAGATGGAGACGAGCACGTGAACGTGGTAGTGAACGGTCTCTTGGCCGATGGGCCGACAGGTGATGCCGTCGACCGGCGATCCGTTGGCTGCGCCGGCGGGCGCTAGGACCGGCACGCTCAAAACAGGGACGCCCTCGGGGCCCGGCGCGCTCGTCCCCGACGACTGGCTCGAGAGCCACGCCGTGACCGCGCTGGCGATGACGAGGGCCGTGAGCAGCGCGATCGGGATCATGGTACGACGACGGATCGTGGTCATCGGACTCCTTTCTCCTCGCGCTACTCTACGGGACCGTCACGGTCATCTTGTTCGGCCGGGATAGTACTGAGATGATCACCGTGCCGGTGACGTCAGCGATGGCGGTGAAGGGAGAGCGATGGGTGAGCTGGAGGACCTACGCCTCGAGACGCGCACCTTTGCCGAGGCGCGTGACTGGGGTCCGTTCCACACGCCGAAGAACCTCGCGATGGCGGTTGCGGGCGAAGCCGGAGAACTCGTCGCCGAGTTCCGGTGGTTGACAGCCGATGAGTCGGCATCGGACCGTCTTGCGGTGGAGCATCGCCGAGCCATCGAGTTCGAGATGGCTGACGTGCTGATCTTCCTGCTCCGACTGGCGGACGTCCTCGACGTCGACCTCGCCGACGTGGTTCGCGCCAAACTGGCCGCGAACGAGAGCCGATTCCCGCCAGTTCGATAGCGGGCGTACGCCACCGGTCATCCTGGCGAGTGCGAGGGGACCACGACGCCGTGAGTAGCCTCGGGGCGTGTCGCGCGGCGTCTCTCCGGGGTGTTGATGAGTTTCGACCGTCTCTTTGAACCCCTCGTCGTCGGGCGCACGGTGGTGAAGAATCGCATCATCTCGTCGGGACACGACACCGTGATGGTCCAAGATGGTCGGATCACCGACCAGCTGATCGCCTACCACGAGGCGCGCGCGGCCGGGGGTGTTGGACTGATCGTCGTCCAGGTCGCCGGAATCCACGAGACGGCGCGCTACACGGCCCACGTCCTGATGGCGACCGACGACGGATGTATCGACGGCTACCGACGGCTGGCTGAAACCGTGCACGCTCACGGCACCACGATCGTCGGCCAGCTGTTCCACCCGGGCCGTGAGGTGATGGAGTCCGTTGACGGATCGCTTCCGGTCGCCGTGGCGCCTTCCGCCGTTGCCAATGAGCGATTCCGCGTGATGCCACGCGCGTTGGGCCGTGACGAGATTGTCGCAATCGTCGACGGCTACGCCCAGGGTGCGGCGCGACTCATCCGCGCGGGTCTCGACGGCGTCGAGGTGGTTGCGAGTCACGGTTATTTGCCCGCGCAGTTCTTGAACCCCTTCGTGAATGAGCGCGACGACGAGTACGGCGGGGACGCGGCTCGACGGCTGCGGTTCCTCGCCGACGTGGTGCGCGCAATCCGTGACCAGGTCGGCCCCGGACCGATTGTCGGACTGCGCGCCTCGATGGACGAGCGCGACCCCCGGGGCCTCGCCCCCGACGTCGCCCTTCGTGCGGCGCAGTCACTCGCCGACTTAGGGCTCATTGACTACGTGAGCGTGACGACGGGCACCTCGGCGACTCTTGCGGGTTCTGACCACATCGCGCCACCGATGAACGTCGCCAATGGTTACGTCGCGCCCGCAGCGAAGCAGGTGCGCGAGGCGGTCAGCGTCCCGGTCTTCGTGGCCGGTCGGATCAACCAGCCCCAGGATGCGGAACGGATCCTCGCCGACGGCCTCGCCGACGCTTGCGTGATGACCCGCGCGATGATCTGTGACCCGGCTATGGCGAACCTGGCCCGAGACGGCCGGGCCGAGGAGATCCGCGCCTGTGTCGCGTGCAACCAGGCGTGCATCGGTCACTTCCACGCCGGTTTCGCGATCTCGTGCATCCAACACCCCGAGACGGGGCGTGAACTGACCGTGGGCCGTCGGGTGCGCGCTACGAGGCCACAACACGTGCTCGTCGTTGGCGGTGGACCCGCGGGGCTCAAGGCGGCGGCCGTAGCCGCCGAGCGCGGACATCACGTGACCCTGCACGAAATGTCGACCTATCTGGGGGGCCAGGTCCTGCTCGCCCAGCGTCTGCCGGGTCGCGACGAGTTCGGTGGTGTCGCGACGAACCTGGAACGCGAGGCGCGCCGCGCGGGCGTGACAATCGTGCTCAACTCGCACGTCGAGCGCGATCTCGTCGCAGCGTGGTCGGGCGACCGCGTGGTGATAGCGACGGGGTCCCGGCCATACCGGCCATCCATGGAGGTCCTCGGTGCGCCCACGATCCTCGACGCCGATTCGGTACTACTGGGCCACGCGGTACCCCCGGGCAGGGTCGTCGTCGTCGACTGGCGTGACGACTGGGTGGGCGTCGGGGTCGCGCGTCTCCTCGCCTCAGCCGGCCACGAGGTGACCCTTGCGACTCCGGGTTACTTCGCTGGCGCGTCGCTCCAGCAGTACGTTCGCGACGAGCACCTGGCGGCGCTCTCGCGTGCGGGAGTGGCGGTCCTCACGCTCGTGCGTCTCTTTGGGGTCGATGACGACTCGGTCTACCTTCAGCACGTCTTGACCGACGAGCCCGTCATCGTGGACCACGTGTCGGCCGTCGTCCTCGCGACGGGCCACCGTCCGACGCGCCGGTTGGCCGACGAACTCGCCGCGGCCGGTGTCCCCATCGAGCTCATCGGGGACTGCCTCGCGCCACGCACGGTCGAAGAAGCCGTGCTCGACGGACTGCGCGTCGCGTCCGCAATCTGAGCCGGCCCAACGCAGTCGTGAGACAATGAATGTCGTGACCACCAACGACCAGACCACTGCACGCTCGCCCCTGTTCGCCTTCGCCGATCGGTTGGTCGACGAACTCGCCGCGCGTGATCCACTCTTCGCGACGATGGCCGGCGTCGCCGGCTACGACGATCAACTCCCGGACTTCTCCGTGGAGCACCAGCACGATGACGAGCGGATGCTGGGGGAGTCCCTGGCCGTCGTCGAGGCGATCGAGCCGATCGACGACGTCGACCGGATCGCCAAGGCTGTTATCGTCGAGCGACTGTCGAGCGACCGCGCGTTGCTGCGCTCCGGTGAGGTGCGACGGACCTTCTCGGTCATCTCGTCACCATTGTCGGAGATCCGACAGGTCTTCGAACTCATGGACGCGCAGTCGCCAGCCGACGCCGCGGTCATCGCGACACGGCTGAGCGCCGTCGCGGGATCACTCGCCAGTTGGCGTGGCTCGCTGGCGAACGCCACGAGCGAGCAACTGCCGTCGCGCCGTCACGTGCTCGGTGTCGCTGACCAGGCGCGCACGTACGCGGACGGTTCGTTCGCCGACGTGGCCCAGCGTGTCGCGACCGAAACGGGTGTTGACCTCGCCGAATCCGGGTTGGGGGAGGCCGCCGCCGCGGCCGACCGCGCGTGCGGCGAACTCGCCACGTGGTTGC
>JAJZSM010000040.1:0-4821 GCA_021849765.1 Actinomycetes bacterium
GAACCAGGCGGTCCAACACTCAGGCGTCTACGCCTTCCGTGACCGACGGGCACGCAAGGGTGAATTCCGTAAGTTGTGGATCCAGCGCATCAACGCTGGTACGCGGCTCCACGGGGTCAGCTACAGCCGCTTCATCGCGGGTCTGAACGCCGCGGGCATCGAAGTCGACCGGCGTGTGCTGGCCGACCTCGCGGTCAACGACCAGGCGACCTTCGGCGCGTTGGTCGCCCAGGCGTCGGCGGCGTTGGCGAAGTAGGCCACCCTGCTCGAATCGATCGGATCGTCACACCAGCGAGTACGACGACTCCGTCGACTCGTCCAGAAACGCTCGCTGCGCTGGAGCGAGCGCGTGTGCGTCCTCGAGGGTCCCGATCTCGTGGTCGCGGCCCTCGAGGCCGATGCCGAGTTCGAGGCGCTCTATGTCAACGCGGTACTAGCGAACCGCGTTGACTTGATTGAGATCGTTTCGCGGGCCGAGGCGCGTGGAGTGCGCGCGTTCGGACTTGATCCCGGGGTGCTTGCCAAGGTCAGCGACGCCCAGTCACCCCAGCCGATCTCGGCGACGGTGCGCTTTGCGACGCCGGCCGTGTCCGCGTTGGCGGCCGACGGCCTCACCCTGGTGCTGCACGATCTGCGCGACCCGGGGAACGTTGGCACGATCATCCGATCGGCGGACGCCGCCGGCGTCGCCGCGGTCGTGTTGACGGGCCAGAGCGTCGACCCCTACAACCCCAAGACGCTGCGTGCGACGGCGGGGTCGATCTTCCACCTCCCGGTCCTCGTCGACGAGCTCGAGAACACGCTGGTGCACTTCGAGTCGGCGGGCTCACGCACGTGGGCGACGGTCGTGCGAGGTGGCACCGAGCTGCTCGACTGCGACCTGTCGTCTCCGTCGGTGGTCGTCATCGGCAATGAGGCTGATGGTCTGGACGCAGCGACGGTTGCCCGTTGCCAGTCGTCGCTCAGCATCGCCATGGCGGGTGCCAACGAGTCGCTCAACGCCGGGGTCGCCGCATCACTGGTCGCCTTCACCGCTTACTGGCAGCGCGCGAGTCGAGTGGCGCTCCCGATTCCCCGTAGCCTTGGAGAGTCATGAACGTACCGCTAGATCAGATAACGATTATCACCGATGAGGCGCTGGCCGCGCTCGCCGGGGTGGCGAGCATCGAGGAACTCGACGAGCGCGTCGCGTCGATCGTCGGCAAGCGATCGGCCTTCGCGGCCATGCAGAAGTCCTTCGGCTCCCTGGAACCCGACGAGCGGCGCACGATGGGCGCCCAGTTGCAAGAGGCCCGTCGTAGTGTCGAGGTTGCTGTCGAGGGCCGTCGCGCGCAGTTACGTGCGGCCCAGCGCGCCGCCATGTTGGACGCGGATCGACTCGATCTCGGTGACGTCGTCGTGTCCGCTCAGAACTGGCCGGTGACCCTCGGCCACGCCGGACTCGTCGGCTCGACCCAGGCGGAACTCGAAGACGTCTTCATTGCGATGGGTTTCACGGTGGCCGAAGGACCCGAGGTCGAGAGCGACTGGTACAACTTCGAGGCGCTCAACATCCCACCCGCACACCCCGCGCGAGGGATGTGGGACACCTTCTACGTCGATCTAGGCGATCCCGAGACGGTGGTGCTGCGCACTCACACGTCGCCGACGCAGGTCCACTTGATGGAGGCGGCCGTGTCGAACGGCTCCCTGCCTATTCACTCGGTCGCACCGGGGCGCTGTTACCGACGTGACACGCCCGACGCTCGACACCTGGCGTCGTTCCATCAGATCGAGGGCTTGGTGGTTGACCGAGACATCACGTTCGCCGATCTCGCGGGAACCATCGAGACCTTCACGCGCGCCTACTTCGGTCCTGACATCGATTCTCGGCTGCGGCCGGCATTCTTCCCCTTCACCGAGCCGTCGGCCGAGTTCGAGGTCACGTGCACGATCTGTCGGGGTGCTGGCTGTCGGACTTGCTCGAATACGGGTTGGATCGAGTTAGGCGGATGCGGCATGATCGACCCGGCCGTCTTCGAGGCGGTCGGCATCGACCCTGACGTCTGGAGCGGCTTCGCCTTCGGTTTCGGCATCGACCGTTGCGCCCAGATGCGACACGAGCTTGCAGACATGCGCGCACTGGTCGAGAACGACGTCCGCTTCCTGGGGCAGTTCGCGTGAAGGCGCCCCTGTCGTGGTTACGGGAGTTCGTGGAGCTGCCCGAATCACTCGAGGAGATCCGCGCGGCGTTGGATGACCTCGGTCTGGTCGTTGAGGGGATTGAACACGTCGGCGAGGGACTCGAAGACGTCGTCGTGGCCCGTGTCGACGAGATCCACGCCATCGACGGTGCGGATCGAATTCGACGCATCGTCGTCGACGCGGGCGACGGTCCGCTCGAGATCGTCTGTGGCGCGTGGAACTTCCAGGTCGGCGACCACGTCCCCCTGGCCCCGGTGGGTGCCGTGCTGCCGGGCGACTTCGCCATCGCAAGGCGCTCGATGCGTGGCATCGTGAGTAACGGCATGCTCTGTTCGGCGCGTGAGCTCCGTCTGAGTGAGGACCACGAGGGGTTGATGGTCCTCGACGGCATGATCGAACCGCGCGTCGGCGAGCGACTGACCGATGCGCTCGGCATCGAACCAGACGTCGTCTTCGACCTCTCCATCGAGGGCAACCGCCCCGACGCCTGGTCGATCGCGGGTGTCGCGAGAGATCTCGCGGCTCGTCTCCAGCGGCCTCTCGCTGAACCCGAGTTGGCGACACCGAACGCCGACTCCTCGACGAGTGCGGTGGCCGGCGGTGTGATCGAGGCGCCGGACCTGTGCGGCCGATTGACCGTATCGGTGCTGCGCAACGTCCGCGTCCTCGCGTCGCCGACCTGGGTGGCGAACCGACTCGAACGTGCGGGCATGCGACCGATCTCCAACGTCGTAGACGCCTCGAATCTGGTCATGCTCGAGCTCGGTCAGCCCACGCACCCCTACGACGCTCAGAAGGTCGCCCGGCGCACCCTGCGGGTGCGCCGGGCCCGTCCGGGGGAGTCGTTGGTGACACTGGACGGCGTCACCCGCACGTTGGCGAACCCCGGTCGCGGTCTCGGTGACACGGGTGAGGACTGCGTGATCGCCGACGGCGACGACCGAGTGCTCGGACTAGCCGGCATCATGGGCGGTGCGACAAGCGAGATTAGCGAGTCGACCACTGAGGTCCTCGTGGAGGCGGCCTATTTCGACCCCATGACGATCGCCCGATCATCCAAACGCCACGGTCTGCGCAGCGAGGCGTCGAATCGCTTCGAACGCGGCGTCGACCCGGAACTCGCGTTGCGCGCCGTCGCACGCTTCGTGGGCATCCTTGCGGAGAGCGTTCCCGAAATCGAATGGGTGGGCGAGCCTATCGACGTGCGCGGTACCGTGCCGGCACCGTCGACAGTGGTGGTTCGCTCAGACGACGTGGAGCGTTCGCTCGGCACCGCGCTACCCGAGACTTCGGTGGTGGCCAACCTGCGTGCTCTGGGGTTCACGGTCGCCAAGTCCGACGGTGATCTCGTCGTGACGGCGCCGTCGTCTCGACCCGACATCCGAACGGGTGCCGCCGGCCGGGCCGATGTCATCGAAGAGGTCGCGAGGGTGTGGGGCTACCGTCGTCTGGCCCGTCACACGCCGACGTGGCCTCAGCCGGGTGGCATGACGGAGCGTCAACGGCTTCGTCGGCTCGTCCGTGCGGTCGTCGTCGACGCGGGGACCTTCGAGGCGTGGACACCGACACTCGGTAGCGAGTCGGCGTTCAACCTGACCCATGAGGGATCGTCACCGGTGCGCATCACTAACCCACTGGCCCAGGAGGAGTCGATCCTTCGTCCGACCATTGTCACGGGCCTCGTCAGTGCGTGGGGACGCAACCTTGACCGGGGATTCCCGGATGTCCGACTGAGCGAGATCGGCGCGGTGTTCACCCATCCCCACGACACCGATCGCGCCCGACACACGCGCGGTGGTGCGGGTGGAACGGTGGACCTCGCCCTGCCCTGGGAGAACGAACGGCTCACGGTCGTCCTCGGGCACCGCGATGACGACGCGACGAGCGCCGTGGCGCTCTGGTCGATGGTGGCGAACCGATTGGGACTGGCGAACGTCGTGGTCCGCTCGACGGACGAACTCGGTTCGGGCCTGCACCCCACGCGTTCGGCGACGCTCGTCGAGCGCACGAGTGGCGTCGTCGTCGGCGTGGTCGGGGAGGTTGATCCCCAGTTGATCGAGGCCATCACCGGTGTTCAAGGACGTCGGCTCGGTGTGCTCGACCTCGACCTCGACGTTCTCTTGGACAGCGAAGCGGTCTCGCGTCACTCCAGTCTCGCGACCGTGCCGAGTCGCTACCCGAGCGCGGTCATCGACCTCGCGTTCGTCACGCCTCAGTCCGTGCACGCGGCGGATCTCGGTCACGATCTCGCCGCGGCGTCGCCGCTCGTCGAGTCGGTGACGCTCTTTGACGTGTATCACGGCGTGGCCCTGACCCCGGGGACCCGCAGCCTCGCGTACACGGTCCGACTGAGCGCGCCCGACCGAACGCTCAGCGAAAGCGAAGTTGGGGGCGCTCGCGAGGCGTTGATCGCCGTCGGCGCTGGCCACGGGGCGATTCTGCGCTGAAGAACCTGGTCTAGGGTGGCCGTGATGACTGAGGTCGAGTTCGCGCAACCCGGGGATGGGCGACGCTTCAGTGCACGCCGACCGGTGCGGCTCAGTGACTGCGGACCCGACGGGCTACTCAGACCCGACGGACTCGCCCGGTACTTGCAGGACGTGGCGACCGATGACTGGGACGACACGGGCATCGAGT
>JAJZSM010000040.1:4831-10121 GCA_021849765.1 Actinomycetes bacterium
ACTCAGACCACACGGACCCGCCCGCTACCTGCAGGCCGTGCGCTTCCGTGCCTATGAACTAACATTGATTGAGTCGACCGACACGTGGCTAGTACGGCGAACGTCGTTTCGCCTCGTGGAGGGCGCGTCGTGGCCACACCTGGGCGACGTCGTATCCCTCACGACGTGGTGTAGCGGTTCGGGCGCGGCGTGGGCCGAACGCCGCACGGACGTCGCCCATGGCGGTCACGTCACGATCGAGACCGTCGCCCTTTGGGTCCCCGTTGGACCCTCGGGCCGGCCGGTGCGCGTCGGGTCGCCGTTCTATGACGTCTATGGCGAGGGCGCTCGGCGGCGGATCGGGGGCCGTATCGAGCGTCACGAGCCGGGACCGGACGCGGATCGCCGTCCGTGGCCCCTGCGGCGAACCGACCTCGACGTCGTCGGTCACGTGAACAACGCGGCGCTGTGGTCACCCCTGGTCGAGGTCGCTTCGGGCCCGGTGCGCTTCGGGTCGGTGTCGTATCACGGTTCGGTCGAGTTCGGCGATGAGGTCACCCTGGTGTCTCAGGACACCCGATGGTGGCTAACCGTGGATCAGCTCGTCCGCGTCGCTGGTGAATTTCGACGTTGACGGTGCTTGACTGGTGGCGATCACGCTGCCGATGAGGACCAGGGGGAACCCCATGAGTATCCCCGTCGTGAGTGGCTCGCTGAGGAACGTCACTCCGAGTACGACCGCCAACGCAGTGTTCACGTAGGTCACGACGACACTGCGCGTGGAGCCGACCTCCTTCACGAGTTCGAAGAACGTGACGAAGGCAGCCGCGGTGCACGCCACGGCGAGGATCGCGACGGATTCCCACGTCTGGTGGTCGACGTGGTGGGGCCAGTGCGCGATGCTCCAGGGCAGCCACGAGATGGCGACCACACCCGTGGCGCCGGCCACGACGGCAATCCCGGGCACGGCCGTGAGCTTGGTGGCCAGGATGATCGGTCCGAACGTGTAGCCGACCGCGACGACCAGCATTACGCCGATCCAACCGATTGAGCCGCCGTGGATCCCGAGTCCGACGAGGAGTGCGACGCCCAACGCACCGATGACGAGCCCGCCCAGGCGTCGACGACTGATGTGCTCGTCGCTGCGTCGAACGCGCTGGGCGACCACGGAGAACAGTGGTACCGCACAGATCAGCAGGCTCGTGAGTGAGCTCGTGATGTGACGTTCCGCACTCGCCATCAGATACCAGGGCACGCCAAATTCGACGAACGCGAAGACAACGATCCACCAGAAGTTCCGCACGATGGCGCGGAATTGACCACGCGCGATCACGAGTGGCAGGAGCAGCAGTGAGGCCGGTCCGGTGCGCCCAAGGACCAACACGCCGGGGTCGAGTTGGCGAACGGCCACTCTGATCAGCAGATAGGGGATCCCCCACAGAACCGCCATTGTCACAAAGAGCAGCCAGCCGCGCCGAGACATGTCGCCAGCCTACCGGGGAATCACAGATTTGCACAAATCCTCTCTCATGTGCATAAAATGACACTATGCGCGTTGGAGTCATCGGAGCCACTGGGTACGCCGGGGCTGAGGTACTGCGACTCTGCCTCACCCACCCCGACATGGAGGTGGTGGTGGCGACGGGCGAATCGAACGCCGGCAAGTCGGTGGCGAGCCACGTGCCCTCACTCGCCGCGCTGGCCCCGTCGATGGTCTACGCGCCGACCGAGGCGGCTCTCGACACCGATCTCGAAACGGTCTTCGTGGCGCTGCCCCACGGCCACAGTCAGCGAATTGTGCCCGATCTTTTGAAGGCGGGCGTCATGGTGGTGGACCTCGGCGCCGATTTCCGTCTGAGCGATCCCGCCGAGTACGAACACTGGTACGGCCACGCGCACGCGCGGCCCGATCTGCTGGCGCGGTCGCGCTACGGCCTGGTGGAGCGGCACCGGTCAGAGCTCGATGGTGCACAGCTCATCGCCGTGCCGGGCTGTTATCCCACGGCGACGTCGCTGGCGCTCGGTCCCTTCGTCGACGCCGGTGTCGTGGAGCGGCGCGGGATCGTCGTCAATGCCCTCAGCGGCGTGTCGGGTGCGGGTCGGGGGATCTCGGACCGGTTGCACTTCGCCCGCCTGGCATCCAACGCCGAGGCCTACGGCCTGTTGAACCATCGGCACACGCCCGAGATGCAACAGGAGCTCCGCGCGCAGCTGCTCTTCACGCCGCACCTCGTGCCGGTCAGCCGAGGGATGCTGGTGAGCGCGTACGCACCCCTCGTCGATGGTGGCGCATTCGATCCGCTCGCCGTTTTGCACGAGGCCTACGACGATGACCCCTTCATGGTGGTATCGGCGGAGCCGCCGACGTTGAAGGACCCGGTCGGGAGCAACCTGTGCTTCGTGTCCGCGCGCGTTGATGAACGCACCGGCTGGCTGCTTGCCATGAGTTCGATCGACAACCTGCTCAAGGGCGCGGCCGGCCAAGCGGTGCAGGCATGGAACGTCGCCATGGGACACGACGAGACCCTCGGTCTGCCGCGAAGCGGCGTGACGCCGTGAGCCGGATCGTCATCAAACTCGGGGGGCACGCCCTCGATCGTCTTGACGCGGACTCACCGGTCCTGGTCGACCTCGCCAATGACATCGCGTCGATTCGGGCCACCGCGTCACCCGTCATCGTCCACGGGGGCGGTCCGCAGATCGCCTCGTTGCTCGAACGCGTCGGGCTCGTGAGCGAGTTCATCGATGGACTGCGCGTGACCGGACCCGAGACGATGGCGTACGTCGCGATGGCCTTGGGAATGGTGAACCTCCGGATCACCGCCGCGCTGGCGAACGTGGGGCTTCCGGCCGTGGGGTTGAACGGGGTCGACGGGGCACTGGTGCGGGGAAAGGCCCGTGGTGGGCGGCTCGGACTGGTCGCCCACGAGATCCAGGTGGACGCGGATCTCGTCGAACAGCTGCTCGAGCGGGGTTGGACGCCGGTCGTCGGGCCGGTAGCGAGCGACGACGCGGGCGAACTGCTCAACTGCAACGCCGATACGGTCGCCGGCTCACTCGCCGCTGCACTGGACGCAGACATGCTCGTGCTCCTGAGTGACGTGGACCAGCTCCGGGGCGATCGTGACGACCCCGCGAGCGCCCTGGGATCGGTCACGGGTGCCCACGTGCGCTCGATGATGGCTGACGGCTCGATTCGCGACGGCATGATCCCCAAGATGCAGGCGGCGTTAGACGCGCTGGACGCCGGCGCCGCGCGTGTGGTGCTCGCTAATGGAACACGCCCGCACGCGTTGCTCGGGGTGCTGGACGGGACGAATCCGAGCACGGAGGTGAAGCGATGAGTCGCCACGTCATCACGATCAGCGAGTTAGGCGACCGCGATCTGCACGCAATCCTCGACGCCGCTCGAGCGCCGCTCGATGATTCGCTCCTCGTGGGTCAGGGGGTGGCGCTGGTCTTTGAGCGTCCGAGCCTGCGCACCCGAGCGGCCTGTTCCAGCGCGGTGCACGAGCTCGGCGGCTACGTGACGTTCTTCGGCGACGACGAGATAGGTCTCGACAGTCGAGAGTCCGCCGAGGATGTGGGTCGCACGATCGACGCGCTCTATTCCGTGTGCGCCATGCGGATTCGACACCACTCGGTGTTTCATCGGATCCGTCGTGCGACCAAGGACCGGCTGTCGCTCGTTAACCTGCTGAGCGACGTCGCGCATCCGACCCAGGCCATCGCCGACGTGCTCACGATCGCCGACCATTTCGCCAAGGGAGATCCGGGGCAGTTGGCGGGGCTTCGCGTCGCGTACGTCGGCGACGCGACGAACGTGACGCGATCACTGGCGGTGGCATTGACACGCCTGGGTGTCGAGGTCGTGGTTGGCGCTCCAGAGGGCTACCAGCTCACTGCGGGGACCGGCGAAGACCCGTTGGCGCTCGAGGGGGCGAAGCTCCGGCTCACTTCGTCGGCCACCGAGGCCGTGCGCGGCGCTGACGTCGTGTACACCGACGCGTGGGTGTCGATGGGCTTCGAGGAAGAGACGCAACGGCGTCGCACGGACCTGGCCGACTTTCGAGTCGATGAGACGATGCTCGAAGGCGCGTCCCCGGACGCGGTCGTCCTGCACTGTCTCCCGGCCCATCGCGGCGATGAGATCACCGACGCCGTGATGGACGGGCCGCGCTCGCTCGTGTGGCAGCAGGTGACGCACCGGCGCTCAGCGATGATCGGTGCACTGCGATGGATAAAGGACGGTGAATGATGACCAAGACGCAACGGCAACATCGGATCAACGAGCTCATCGAGCGTGAGGTGATCTCGACAGCCGCGCAGCTGGTCACTCGGCTCCAGTCCGAGGGAATCACTGCGACCCAGGCGACCGTCACCCGAGACCTCCAGGAGTTGGGCACCATCAAGGTGCGTGACGAGCACGGTTCGAGGCGCATCGTGGTGGCGAGTTCCCCCAAGGTGAGCTCGCCACCTCTGGACCACCTACGACGCATGATGGGCGAGTGGGTGGTGTCAGTTGAAAGCTCGGCCAACCTGGTCGTACTGCGCACGCCACCGGGCTGTGCGCACGTGGTCGCGTCCGCCCTCGACCGAAGCGCCCTCGAGGGTGTGCTCGGCAGCGTGGCGGGTGACGACACGCTGCTCGTGATTGCCAGTGACGAACACGGGGGCGCGGCGATAGCCGCGAGCTTCCGCGAACTGGCTGGGTTGGAGTGAACGAGATCTCGAGAAAGGAACAGTGATGACGAAGCGAGTGGTGCTGGCCTACAGCGGAGGTCTGGACACCTCCGTGGCAATCCGCTGGATGATGGAGGAGTGGGACGCCGAGGTTGTCTGTGTCTTGGTCGACGTGGGTCAGGACCCGGAAAGTTCAGAGAGTTTCGAAGACATCAAGCATCGGGCAATCGCGGCCGGGGCGATCGACTGCGTGGTGGTGGACGCCCGCGACGAGATGGCCGAGGCGTTCTGTGCGCCGGCGATCATGGCCAACGCCCGCTACGAGGGGAAGTACCCGTTGGTGTCTGCGCTCTCGCGTCCGGTGATTGTGCGCCACTTGGTGGATCAGGCTCGCAAGTTCAACGCGACCGCCGTGGCGCACGGGTGCACCGGAAAGGGCAATGACCAAGTTCGCTTCGAAGTCGGGACGCACGCCCTCGCCCCCGACCTCGAGGTCCTCGCGCCAGCGCGCAACTGGGGGATGACCCGAGCCGACTCGGTGGACTACGCCGAGAAGTGGGAGATCCCCATCCGCGCCACCAAGGAGAAGATCTATTCGATCGACGAGAACCTCTGGGGTCGGGCGATT
>JAJZSM010000041.1 GCA_021849765.1 Actinomycetes bacterium
CTCCATCTGGGGGAACTGGATGTCCGGCCACGCGGTGGTGTTGCCCGCCCGACGGTGCGGGCCGCCGCGGTCGATCTCCCAGAACCACAGCCCGTAGATGACGACGTTGGTGATCCAGATGGCGACGGCCGAGTACACCAGTTCGCGACCTTGGGTGACGGCGCTCGTGAGTAGATGGTGCACGAGCAGGGCCATCGACACCACGTTGGCCACGCTGATGAGCGCGATGAGGAAAATCGTCAGATGGCGCACGACCGGGGACTCGTTGGGGTGCCGGTGGCGTCGTAGTGACAGCGGAATGAGCGGCAACACGATCAGCGTTGGGACCAGCCACCGCGGTCCGATCACCAGCCGACTCGGCAGGATCACGTAGAGCGCGACGCACACGACGAGCGCCAGGGACGCCGGCCAACGTGGTTCGGGGTGGACGTCGCTCACGCCCGAAGACTAACTGAGCCGGATCTGACCTAGCGCCGCGACGTTCTTCGGCGCGAGCAGCGACGGTATCGACGACGACGAACCGAACAGCTTCTTCAGGATCGACTTCGTGACCGGCAGCACGTCCTTGGCCGG
Organism: Actinomycetes bacterium; assembly: GCA_021849765.1. Next base: position 574 of record JAJZSM010000041.1, read on the forward strand.
GGGGGCGACGATCACGGCTGGCCGGTTGTAGGAGAGCACCGTCACGGTGATCGCCGCGGTGGAGCGCTTCGAGGTGACCGTGAGTCCGAGCCCCGTCAACTCGCCCTGACTACCCACCGAGATGCTGAAGTCGACGGTCGCGAGTGTGGGCAGCGTCACGGGCAGGCCCGCCGGCGCGCGGATCGTCGTGTGATCGCGGTAGAAGTTGTACGTCGTGACCGAGCCCGACGTGGTGACCGTCTTACGGGTGTACCCCGAGATCAGAGCGATGTCGGGTTTGGTCATCTCCAGGGAGTACCCGTAGAGCGAGGGCGTCTTCATCGGCGTGGACACCCACGAGCGTCCGATGATTGACTGCAGGTTCGAGAGGCCGGCGTAGAGGTGGTGATTCACCAGTCGCAGGTCAGCGTTGATCGAGGAGAAGGCGAAAGGCACCTGCACCGTGGCGTCGACGCTGTTGGTCACGAAATTGACGTTCACGTTGGCGTTCACCGAATACGCCTGCCCGGTGGTGATCGCCACGGCGAGGTCGGCTGATTTGGGTGGGTACCCGTTGAGCGCGAGTGCGTCGGTGTTCGTCGAGCTCGGATTCGTGTCGGTGGCGGCGACGACGATACCGGTCACCGTCAGCGCAAACGCGACCACGACCAGCGCGATCGCGCCCGCCCGCTTCGATAGTGCCATGCGTCCACCCTAGTGAGCCACGCGAACGGCGTCAGCGCTCACGCCGTGCCGAGCAGCTCGATAAAGAGTTCGTGGGCGATATTACGCCCGCTCGCGATGAAGCCGATGCGCGAGGTCGCGTCACCGACGACGTCTGACGTGATCGCGGCGTAGGCCGTGGTGGCCGAACCCTCCATCACGAGTCCCGAGTTCTCAGCGACCTCACGGACCCCGTGACGAATCGCGACCTCGGGGACCAGTACCAGGGGCACGCCGTAGCGGGCGATGAGCTCATTGGTCACGGCGCCTTCGTCACCGCCTCCCGCCAGTCCGTCGGCGATCGTCTCGTGGTGCACGACGTCCTCCATCCGTGTGCCTCGCAGAACGTGGTACATCGCGGCGCTCTCCTCGGGCTGGACGCCCGTGATACGCACGTCGCCACGGCCGTGGGCCTCGCGCGACAAGAGGATGCCCGAAATCAGACCGCCGCCGCCCACCGGCACGACAAGATGCTCGAGGTCGGGAACCTGTTCGATGAGCTCATCGAAGACTGTCGCCTGTCCCGCGATGACGCTGGTGTCGTTAAACGGTGAGATGTAGCGGATGCCCCGATGGCTCGCGAGCTCGAGCGCGTGGGCCTGGGCCTCGTCGTAACTCGAACCAACCTGGATCAGCTCGATGTCGTAGCGACGTAGTTTCTGAACCTTCGCGATCGAGGCGTTCGCGGGCACCACGACGGTGGCGGGCACGCCGAGCAGCATGGATGCGTGCGCGATGCCAAGCCCGTGATTGCCGGCCGAGGAAGTGATGACCGCACCCGACGGGTCCTCGCGGTGCGCCGAATCGATCGCGCTGAGCGCCCCTCGCACCTTGAACGAACCGGTGACCTGCAGTCCCTCCAACTTCGCGGTGACTAAACGGTCACGCATGTTCAACGTCACCGCCGGGGTGGGGTCGAGGTAGCGAGCGATGACCGCGCGAGCGGTCTCCAGCTGATCGGGTGTCGGCGCTTCGACGTGTCGAATCATGGGGGAACCTCCGCGTTCACCTTAGTTGCGGCCCCCCGCCTCGTTCAGTTCCCCACGGGTAAGGTCGGCCCGTGCACTCGGTACTCGACGTCGTCGTCCTGTCATCGGTCGCCTACGTCGGCACCATGTTCGACAACTACTTCGCCTTCGTCGCGCAGCTTCTCGTCACCGAACCCACGCGTTACCGTCGGGTATCGATCGCCCAGGCCGTCGGGGTCACGGCCCTGGTTATCGTGGCCGCAGCGGTCGGCTCGGCGCTGACCGCGGTGCCCGCCCAGTGGACCGGTCTGTTCTGTCTCGCTCCATGGTCGATGGCGTGGTTCCGATGGCGCCACCGTGACGAGCGCACCACCACGACGTATCGACGAGGCGCAATCATCACCGTCGCGATGACGATCGCACTCGGCGGTGACAACCTCGGCGTGTGGATCCCACTGCTTCGAACCGATGGCGTCGCCGATGGGATCCTCACGGTCGTCGTGTTCGCGTTCTTCGAGGTGGTGTTCGTACTCAGTGCGCGGGCCCTCACCCGTCACCCGCGCGTGAGCGCCTTCGGCGAGACCACCGCGCGACGGCTCGTTCCCTGGGTCTACGTCGCCCTAGGGGCGCTCATCCTCGTCGAGAGCGGACTGCTCTAGCCGCGGCAACCGGGGCCGACCGCTAGCGTCGGAGCCGTGTCAACGACGACCGCCAACCAGACGCTCAACCGGTTGACCGTCATCGTCGCGCTGCAGTGGATGGGCGCCACGCTCGGACTTCCCCTACTGCCCCTGTTCCTCGAGCACCGTGGGGGCACGCCCACGGTCATCGGCTTCATCATGGCGGCCTTCTTCGTCGCGGGCGTCGCCACGCAGTTCGCGCTCGGCCATCTCGCCGACCGCTTCGGGCGCCGTCCGATCCTGATCGCGAGCCTCGTCGTCTACGGCCTGGCGAGCATGACCTACCTACTCCCGGTGGCGGCGCCCTGGTTCGCGCTAACTCGCGGTTTCCAGGGCGCGGCGGCGGGTGCTATCGAGGTCGCCTCGCTCTCGGCGGTGTCGGCCCTGTTCGCCGAGTCCGAGCGAGGCCGCGCCGTGTCACGGATCATGGCCGCGCAACTGCTCGGGATCGCGATTGGACCCGTGGTCGGCGTCGTTGCGTCGGTACGAACCCTCGGGTGGGCATTCTTCGTCACCGGAGTCGTCAGTCTCCTCGCCGCGTTACAGACGAGTCGCATCACACTGGGCGACGTCGTCGATTCGACACTGCCCCTGCCGAGGCTTCAGTGGACGCCCCAGGTACTCGGCGCGCTGACTGCGGCGAGCGCGACGGGTATCGCGATCGGCGTCTACGAGGCGTGCTGGAGCCTCTTGATGCACGCCCACCACGCGTCGACACTCCAGATCCGCCTGAGCTGGACGCTCTTCAGCATTCCCTGGGTCGCGCTGAGCCGGGCCGGAGGATGGCTCGCCGATCACGCGAACCGGCGCGTGACGTCGTTCCTCGGACTACTCAACGTCGCGTTCTTCCTCTCGCTCTATCCCCACATCCACAACAACGTCGCGCTCCTGCTGCTCGGCTCGCTCGAGTCCATCGGCACCTCACTGTCGATGCCGTCGATCTCGTCGCTCCTCACCCAGGGCGCGGAGTCGCGCGAACTCGGGCGACGCCAGGGCCTCTACGCGACGGCCAATACCGGCTCCCTCGCGATCGCCGCGAGCGTGTCGGGCTACCTCTTCACGCTGAACGAAGCGCTGCCCTTCACCGTGATGGCCCTCGTGTCGGCGCTACTCACGCTGACGACGCTCGTATGGTGGCGAGACGTGCGCGGCCACGTGCGCGCCGCAGCGACGAACTAGCGTCACTTGATCCAGATCTGGTCCCATCGCGCCGATCCGAGGTCGGGGTTCAAACAGCGCGTCGTCCCGTCGCCCGCGGTGGCGTAGGCCCAGTTCTCGATGTTGTCCCGCGCGGCCCATCCCGTGACGATGAAGGTGAGGAACAGGTACGGGATGTCCTTGGCGAACCGCTGGTTCACCGACGCCCACAGTGTGCGCAGCTGGTAGGAGTTGGCCGGTGAGGCGAGTGCGTTGAGCATGGCGCCCTCGATTGCGGGGTCGCCCAGGTGGGCGAAGTTGACCGCACCGGCGATGAAGGTGTTCGTGGGCAGCGCGGTAAGCCCGAGTCCCCCCTGGGCCGGCGACGTCGTCGCGGGCTGAGAGACGAACCAGACGTAGTTGAGCGCCGGGTCGACCCCACCGAACTGGATCCAGTCCGCACAGTCGAACTGGCCAACGATGACGTTCTGGATCAACGTCGACTGGGTGAGCGGTCGTGGCGTGACCGTGATACCGACCGCCTGGAGCTGCTGGGACAGGAACGCGAAGCCCTTCTCTGACGACGCGCTCCCGGCGATGTAGTCGAGGACGAAACCCACCGTCGAGACGTTGTGCTTGCTCTTGTACGCGTCGACCAACGCCTTAGCCCGCTTCGGGTCATAGGACGGGTAGTGCGGGTTGCGGTAGTAGGGCGAGGAGGACTTGTAGATGCCATCGGAGACCGGCTGGACGCCACCCGCGACGACCTTGTGGAAGGTCTTGCGGTTGATCGCCATCGCGCAGGCCTGACGGATCGTGACGTCGTTCAACACCGGCTTCAACTTCGTGTTCCAGGTGAGTGAGGACGGATCGACGGCGCCCATCGTCCCTTCGTAGTCGGCGAGTTGGACCGATGTGGGGACCGCCTGGCCCTTCTCGATGTACGACAGCGCGCCGGGGACACCGTCAGTGGCGAACTCACCGGCCCACGCGAAGTACTGGTTCATCGTGCCCGTGGTGTTGACGATCAGGCACAGCGAATCGGGGTTCGTCGGATCGTTGCTGTCGGTGCGGTACTTGATGCCCTTCATCGTCTCGAGGTTCGCCACGCTCGCCCCGTCCTGGGTCAGGATCATGTCCACCTGGCCCGACTGCAGGGCGAGGTTACGGGTCGGGTCGTCAGGAATCGTGCGGAACGTGACCCCGTCGAGGTAGGGCAACCGGCGGTGATGGGCGTCCTTGCGCCAGTAGCGCGGGTTGCGCACGAACTTCGACTCGTAGTTGACCTGCCACGACTCCACCATGAAGGGACCCGTGCCGATGGGCTTACCCGTGTAGGTCGGTGAGAAGGTGCTCGGGTGAGCCATGTACGCGGTCTGCTGTTCACAGAGCGCGCCGTAGGGGAAGGTCGAGTAGGCGATGACCAAGTTGAACTTGACCACGTAGTCGTTCACCTTGGTGACCGAGGCGATGATGGGACGGATCGCGAGTCCGACCGTCGGGTCGGCGGCCGCGGCGTTGAAGTTGGCCACGACGATGTCCGCGTTGAACGGGTCGCCGTTGGAGAACGTTACCCCTCGGCGCAGCACCACGGTCCAGGTCTTGTAGCCGTTGCTCGGCGTGGCCGAAAGCGCGAGCATGGGCAGCCACGTCCGTCCGTTCGCCGACGAGACGAAGAGCGCGTCGTAGAGCGCGTTGGCCACGCAGAACCCCGAGGAGTCCATCTTGCCCTGCGCACCGTTGAAGATGTGATAATTCGGCACGTCCGAGACCAGACCCACCCGCAGGGTCCCGCCCAGTTTGGGCTTGCCGAGGTTGACCCCAGCCGCCGCTCCGGCCGCGGTGGCGAGCAGGTCGTCGACGACGGTCCCCGCCATCGCGATACCGCCCACCGTCGCCGCCGAATGGGTAAGAAACGTCCGTCGGTCCATCGTTGAAGCCATTGTCGACATCCTCTCGCACCAGGATTCAGCGTTCTGCCGAGTCCCCCCTGCCGGTGAACCTAGCAACCCCCACCATCAAATCGGTGGCGAACCCATGGATCTTTGGCTGTGACGACTCTCAGGCGAGCTCGGCGATCAGCGACATATCAGGGCCCGGGTGGCGGGAGGAAGCACCCGGGCCCTGACGAACGCGGCGATGACCGTCAGTGGGCCATCATGTCCATGCCGGGGCCAACAGGTTGCGCAGCGTTTGGCGCCCCTGGTGCCCAGCCCGGCGCACCTGGTGCCCCGCCCATTGTCGGCGCGAGTCCGATGTCGACGGTGACGGCTTCAAGGGTGGTGTGATCGGCGCCGATCGTCCCTTCGGCCCCGATCACCGTGCCAGTCGTCACGTCACCCAGTGCGGCACTCGCACCCGCCTTCACGTAGGTCGTCGTGTCGCCGACCTGAATGGTTCGGTAGAAACCCTGGCGGTCACTGACAGTGATGGTGTCACCCGTCACCGATACGACGGTCCCCGCGACGTGCGCGAGGTCGATCTCGATGGCGGCCGCGGTCGTGGCGCTCGCCGTGGAGGGTCGGACCTGGACCCGCTCGCCCACCGCGAGGGCCGACGCCGCGGCGCGCGCGCGTCCTTCGTTCACGGTGGTCGACGGATCGATTGCGTAGGTGGACGAGGTGCCGTCGGCGTGCCTCAGCGTGATCGAGGTCGAGCTCACGTTCGTCACGACGCCATCGGGCGCATCACCGACGGGCGCCCCGGGTGGGACGATGACGATGGTGGCGGCGGTCTTCGACCCGACCGAGGAGACCATGATGGCGACGTTCTCGCCGACGGCCAGGCTGGTCGCGGTGGCCGCGGCCCCGTCTTTGCGAACGACGGTCGATCCCGAGATGCCGTACGTCGCGACGACGCCACCGGGGTCTCGCACCGTGATCGAGGTCGCACTCACGGCCGTGACTGAACCGACAACGCCGAGGTCACCGAAGCGGCCCCGGTCGCCTGCGTGAGACACACCCGACATCGACGTCGGGGCTTTGGTTGGTGTCAATCCAGTGTTCGACGCGGCACCGGCGACGCTTATGCCGGTCGCGAGTGCACTGATGGCTACCACGGTCGAGACGCCGACGCGCCGACCGATCCGGTGGTTCTTCTTCGGGGGCATGGTTGCCTGCTTTCTGTCTCGAGGGGACCGAGACCTGTCCATCCTGCTCAGACTGTCTGAGGACTCCGTGTGGTCGCCGTAAGACCTCGCTAAATCTGGATTCGCGGGGACGGATATGGTGAAGCGCTCCTCGGGGCCCGCCATCGGGCAGACTGGCTCCGTGCGACTAGCCCCTCACGGAGCCGCACAGGTGAGACACATCTATTAGGGAGGACCACGAACGTGGCGTCGACGTTGGAATCACACGACGGCTCGATTGAAGACGAGCCGTTTCACATAGAGCAACACGGGATTGACTTCATTCCCGAACAGGAGCGATGGGCCACCGCCCGCAACATCGGCGCCATGTGGACGGGCTCGGCGGTCAACGTCGAGTACTTCATCTACGGCGCGATCCTCATGGGCTTCGGGTTCAGCTTCTGGACCGCATTCAGCCTGATCGTCCTCGGCAACCTGTCCTTCTTGCTACTCGGGGTCGCGTCGCTGCAGGGTCCCGAAACGGGCACCACGGCCTTCGCGATCAGTCGCGCCCCCTTCGGGCTGCGCGGCTCGCGCGTCGTGAGTTTCTTCAACTGGATTACCCAACTCGGCTTCGAGACCGAGGGACTGATCCTCATCGTCGGCGCCGCCATGGTCCTCTTCCAGATGGCCGGCATCCACGTGAGCAGCCCGCTCAAGGTGATCCTGATCATCCTCGCTGCGGCCATCCAGGCGGTCATGCCTTACCTGGGCCACGCGACGATGGTGAAGATCCTGCGCGCACTGATCATCCCCTTCATCGCGATCTTCGTCCTGTTCGCGATCTTTGACGTGAAGCACGGCTCGGTGCACTTCAAGGGGTTCCTCGGTGGATGGGAGCTCTACACCGCCGGTCTCGCCTTCACCATTGCCCTGTCGGGGCTCGGCTGGACCGAGTGTGGCAACGACTACACCCGGTACCTACCCCGTGACACGAAGAAGGGTGCCGTGGTCGGTTGGGTCTTCCTCGGTACCGCACTGCCCGAGATCGTGCTGATGACCCTCGGGGCACTCACCTACACCTTCATCTCCTCGAGCGCACAGGTCCAAGCCTGGAACAGCTCGAACCCGCTGCAGGCGCTCTACGGCCAGCACTTCATCCCCACTTGGGTCATCGCGGTCTTCCTCGTCTTCGCGATCGTCCAGCTCTTCGGGATCAACTCCCTGGACCTCTACAGCTCCGGGGTCTCGGTCCAGGCGATGGGAATCCACCTCAAGCGCTACCAGGCGGTCGTGATGGACAGCATCATCGCGGGCCTGCTCACCATCTACGCGATGTTCCAGTCGACCTTCTCGCTGTACATGAAGGAGTTCGTCGGGGTCATCATCGTGTGGATCGCGCCGTGGTTCGGGGTCTACATCATGGACTGGATCCTTCGCGGGTTCCGTTACAACCCCGCCGAGTTACAGCGCACCGACCGGGACGGGCTCTATTTTGGCGGCAAGAGCGGCGTGAACTGGAACGCGATCGTCGCCTTCGTCGTCGGACTCGTCGCCTCGACCATCGCCTACTCGAAGGCGCCGCCGCCGGTGAACTTCCCGTTCCACTGGATGACGCCCGTCTCCAACCACTTTGGCGCGTTCTACTGCACGGGGACGTCCAGCGCTAACTGTGGTCTGGCCGGTTGGTTTGGCGGCGCCGACTTCTCCATCCCCTTCGGCATCCTCGTCGCCGCGATCCTCTACTTCCTCTTCGAGAAGGTCACCGGCTACGTCGGCATGCAGGTCGCGCGCCAGAAGGAGCTCGAGCCGAACCGCTAACTCACGCTCGCAACGAGAAAACCCCGGGCCGAGTGGCCCGGGGTTTTCTCTCTTCTTACGCCGTGGCGCGACTACTTGTCCTGTCGTTGGATCCTCACCGAAGCGGCGACGAAGGACGTGGGCGTCGAGGTCGACGACGGGGTCACGCTCACGCGCTCACCCTGGGCCACGCTGGTCGAAGTGATCAGTGCTGGCGTGTGATTCGTCACGACCGAGGTCATCGACGTGAAGTAAACCGTGATCGATCCGCGGTCACGATTTGTCACCACCATCGACGTAGCGCCGTTGACCGAGGACACCACGCCCTCAATCGGGTGGATCTCTGTCGCCTGGACTCGAACTGAGGCGGCGACGAAGTTACCCGGCGTCGAGGTCGACGACGGGGTCACGTTCACCCGCTCACCGGCGACGAGGTTCGCCGGCGTCATCGGTCCGGAGGCGTGCTCCATCGTGATGACAGTAGACGGCGCAAAGTTGACGGTGACCGTGCCGCTGTGGCCAGTGTTGACCACCATCGATGCGACGATGCCGTTCGTCGTCGTAATCGTTCCGATGACCCCTTCGATGTGGCGGATCTCGGGCACCTGGATCTGGATCGCAGCGGCCACGAAGTTACCCGGCGTCGAGGTCGACGACGGGGTCACGCTCACGTGCTCACCGGCTACGAGGTTGGCGAGCGTCAAGGCTCCTGACGCATGCTCCATCGTGACTGCGGTGCTCGAGGTGAAGTTGACTGTCACTTGCCCGCTATCGGGGGTCGTGACGACCATCGATGCGGCGCCGTTGACCGAGGACACCACGCCTTCGATGTGGTGGATCTCGGGCACCTGAATCTTCACCGACGCGGCCGTGAAGGACGCGAGCGTCGAGCCCGGTACCGGGGTCACGCTCACGCGCTCACCGGCTGCGAGGTTGGCCAGCGTCAAGGTTCCTGAGGCGTGCTCCATCATGACCTTGGTGCTGGTCGTCAAAATCACCGTGACCGGCGTGTTCTCTCGCGTGGTCATGATCATCGACGTGGGGCTCCCCACCGGTCCAACCAGCGAAGTGATCACGCCTTCGACCTGGCGGATCTCGGGCACCTGAATCTTCACCGACGCGGCCGTGAAGGACGCGAGCGTCGAGCCCGGTACCGGGGTCACGCTCACGCGCTCACCGGCTGAAAGATAGACC